>JBGSNB010000032.1:0-8590 GCA_041739835.1 Parvularculaceae bacterium
CGGCCAGGCGATGAGCGCGCCCTTGCCGCCGCTGCGCGAGGTCATCGCGCGGCATGATCTCGGCGCCAAAAAATCGCTCGGCCAGCATTTCCTTCTCGATCTCAACATCACCCGCAAGATCGCGAGGGCCGCGGAAGCGTCGGCCTGCGACGTGATTCTGGAAATCGGACCTGGACCTGGCGGACTGACGCGCGCGCTGCTTGAGACCGGCGCCGAAGTGATCGCAATCGAGCGCGACGCACGCTGCATCAGCGCGCTGGCCGAAGTCGCCGCCGCCTATCCCGGCAAGCTGACGCTGATCGAGGACGATGCGCTCAGCGCCGCCGAGCGCACGCTTGCAGGCGTGCGCGTCGTCAAGATCGTCGCCAACCTTCCTTACAATATCTCGACCGAACTGCTGGTGAAATGGTTGCGCGCCAATCATGGCGCAGAGCCGCCTTTGTGGTCGCTGATGGCGCTGATGTTCCAGAAGGAAGTCGCGGACCGGATCCTCGCGGGGCCGGGTTCGAAGACCTTTGGCCGGCTTTCCGTCATCGCGCAGGCGGCGAGCCGGCCCCAGCGCGCCTTCAACCTTCCGGCGAGCGCTTTTACGCCGCCGCCGAAAGTCGACTCGACGGTCGTTCTGTTCCGGCCCTCGCACCTGCCGCTCAGTAATTTCTGCGCGCTCGAAGCCGTCACGCAGTCGGCCTTTGGACAGCGTCGGAAAATGCTGCGCTCCTCGCTGAAGTCGCTGTTCGGCGACGCGCTCGCTGAAGCGCTCGGTTGCGCGGGAGTCGCGGAAACCGCGCGCGCCGAAGACTTGACCCTCGACGCGTTCAAATCGCTCGCGCAGTCTTACAGCGGCTTGAATTCGCCGCGCTGAAACGCCTCGGCCAGTTTGAATTTCTGGATTTTTCCTGACCCGGTCAGCGGCCATGTATCGACATAGATCCAGTAAGCCGGGGTTTTTTGCGGCGAAAGCCGGCTGCGGATGAATGCTTTCAGTTCCGCAGCGCCGGGACGCGCGTCGCCGGACGGCCGCATGAAACAGGCGACCTGTTCGCCCCAATTGTCGTCCGGCACGCCGACGACCGCGATTTCCGCAATTGCGCGATGCTCAAGCATCGCGTTTTCGATTTCCGCCGGAAACAGGTTCTCGCCGCCGCGAATAATCATTTCCTTCACGCGGCCGGTGATTTTCAGATAACCGCGCGCGTCCAGTCGCCCGAGATCGCCGGTGTGTAACCAGCCCTCGCCGTCGATCGCCTTCGCCGTCGCCTCCGGATTATCGTTATAGCCGTGCATCACGAGATAGCCGCGGGCGCAGATTTCGCCCTGCTCGCCGATGCTGACGACCGCATTCGTTTGCGGATGCCGGATCGAAACCTCGACATCGGGCAGCGGCTGGCCGGTCGTTTCCGTCAGATCTTCAAGACTATCTTCAAACCAGGCTTGTGTGATGACCGGCGATGATTCGGTCTGTCCGTAGACGATCTGGATCGGCGCGCCGAAGACTCTCTTCGCCATTTTGCAGAGTTCCGGCGCGACCATCGCGCCGCCCGACATGATGCGCTCAACGGATGAGACGTCGCGGCCGCTCTTCTCTGCTTCCTCGATGACAGCGCGGATCATGGTCGGAACGCCGAGGTAAAAACGGGGCCTTTCGCGCTCGATGACGCGCACGATCATGGCGGGATCGAACATCGGCGCGAGCAGGAACGTCGCCCCGGCCGCCATGCCGCCCAGCACCATGATGGCGCAGCCGGTCGTATGGAACAGAGGCATATTGTGCACCAGAACATCGCGTTCCCGGACGCCGCCTCTGGTCATCGCGTCAAATCCGTTGCGCACAAGGCCATGGTGATGAAGGAGGGCCCCCTTTGGAAATCCTGTCGTGCCTGACGTGTACTGAATTTGCGCGACATCTTCGGGCGCGACGTCCGGCAATATGCCGGCGTCCTCGCCGTCAAACAGCGCGTTGCGATCGGTCAGGAGTATGCGATGACGGATCGCCGGCAAGTCGCGACAGGCCTCTTCGGCGATCGCCCTCATCGGATTGCCGCGGAATTCCTCCACCAGATAGATCGCTTCGGAACGCGATTGCTCGAGCACATATTTCAGTTCACGCGCCTGATAGGCGGGATTGACGGTGACCAGCGTGACGCCGGCAAGACCGCAGGCAAGCTCGATCAACACCCATTCCGGGACATTGTTGGCGTAAACGGCGACGCGGGCGCCCGGCGCATGCCGGCTTGCAAGGGCGCGGGCGAGGCGCTCGCAATCCCGGAGCAGCTCGGCGTAAGTCCAGACGCGGGCGATATCGCCTGCGTAAGTCAGCGCCTTCATCGCCGCCTGGTCCGGCGCTTTCGAAGCGCGAGTGCGCAAAAGTTCGCCGATAGTCGTCGGGTGATGATCGCCGCCTCTTACGGCGGCGAAATAGCTCTCGCTCAATTTGACCGTGTACACGGCGCCGCCCCCATTCCCGCAGCCCCTAGCCGCGCATCGGCAGGATCATCTGCGTCTGCGTGACGATCGCCGCGATCTTGCCGTCTTCGCGGCTGATTTCGGTTTTCCAGACTTGGAGCGACTTGCCGATATGCACCGGTTCCGTCACCGCCAGCGCTTTCTGGCCGACCGGCACAGGGCGCAGGAAATTCGTTTTGCTCTCGACGGTCGTCGTCATCATGCCTTCGGGCATATTGAGGAACGCGCCGCACCCGCCCATATTGTCCGCGAAGGCCATCATCGCGCCGCCATGCAGCGTCGCCGGAATCGTACAGTGATCCGGCGTCACCAGGAGTTCGGCTTCGAGCCGGGACTTCGTCACCAGCGTCATCGTCACGCCCAGCATCTTTGCAAAGGGCGCATTGTTCTCATTGAAGGCGGCGGCAAGATTCTGGTTGGTCATTCTACCTCCTTCAGGAGCTGATCAAGACAGCGACCAGCAACGCCGTTTCCTCGCCGCGATTGACCCAGGCGTGATTGGCGGCGCGCTGGATGACGACGTCGCCTGACATCAACGATTTGGCCTCACCGTCGTCGAGCAGGAGGTCAACCTCGCCCCTCACGACAATAATCACGTCGAGCGTGTCGGTCTTGTGCATCATTGGATGGCGAGTGAAATCAATGCGCGCATGTGCGGCGCCGCACGCGGCGAAGGCGAACGCCGCCTGCGCCTCGCGGTCGGCGGCTGACAGCGCTGATCGTTCCGGCGGAACCGTGAACCAGCGCGCCTTGACGGCGCCTTGCGCCGGTTCGAGGCGGACATCCTGCGTCGCGAGCGTGTCAGCCGCATCAAGCATTCTTGGGCCGAGCGCCGCCGTCCAGATTTCCGCAAGGCCCGCCTCATCGACCGCGAGCAATTTCGCCGCGCCCCCGTCGATCATCACCGACGACCGGCCAGCGGCGTTAACATCGGTGACGACGCGCCGAAGCGCCTCCCAGATCACGAGACGGCGCCTGCCGGCGCAAGGCGCGCCCGGATCGTCTCGATCACTGACCGCGCATCGTAGATTTCGCCGGTTTCATCTGGCTTTGCGCCCTTGCCGAAAAGCACTTCGAGTTTCGCGGTGTAAAACTTCCGGGCGCCGACGGTACCAAGATTTCCGCCGACGCCGACGCCGACATTGCGCCCGCCGCCGCCGACCCCGGCGCCAAGTCCGACGCCGCCCTTCTCGTCCTCATCGAGGGTGCGGCCGACAACGCGAAACCAGTCATAACCATTTTCGACCGCGAGTTCGGCCGCGCGCAGCAATGCGTAATCCTCAACGACTGCGACGGGCGTCGCGCCGTCGCCCGCGAATGACACCCGGTAGCGATCCGCCTCGATCCGTGTTTGCGCATAGCCGTAGCCTTTCTTGTCGACCGGCGCATAGGCCGTGCCGACGGCGGTGGCGCAGGCCGAAAGCGCCGCCATGGCGGCAGCCAGAATGAGAAACCGCAAATGACCCTCCCTGTCAGGATTAGGGGTGCAACGTAGCATTAAGACCCGCGACCGCAAACGCCGTCAGCCGCCGAAAAATTGCGTCACGACATCCGGCCGCATCAGGATCGTCAGCGCCGCACCGGCGATCGCGCCGCCGAGATGGCCTTCATGGGCAATGATCCGGTTGGGGCGTTCCATCATCTGCGCCGAGATCAGAATGAAGAGCGCGCCGTAAAGGATCGCCGGGATGCCGAACGGAATGAACAGGATGTAGATCGGCTGCAGCGGATAAAAACAGCAAAAAGACAGCACAACGCCCGAGGCGGCGTCCGACGCCCCGATCGAAGAATAGGCCGGATTGGTCCGATTGACACGCAAGGAGACAAGACCGCTGGCGAGAATGGAGCCGAAATAGACGACCAGAAATCCGAGCTTGCCGAGAATGGATTCGACCTCCGGCCCGAAGAAAAGAAGCGTCAGCATGTTCAGCAGGAGATGCGCGAAATTGGCGTGCAGGAAACTCGATGTGACCATCCGGTAATGCTGCTTCCGGTCGCGCACGGCGGCGACTTGAAACGCGAATTGATTGATGAAGGTCCGGTCGCCGAAAAACGCGTAAAGGCTGATGATGATGTTGACGCCGATGAGCGCGAGCGTCGCCGGCGACGATCCCAGGTCCGCCAAGGCTGGCCCCTTCCGAACTTGCTGGTCGATCCTGACCTGTTTGCGGCAATTCGCAAACATGCGGCCGCAGTAAACAGGCCGTTAATCCTGCCGCGCTACGAAAACGCCATGACCGCCGCCCCGACGATTGACGCCAAGCTGATGGTCGACCGCGCCTATGCGGACCCGAACGCGCTGTCGCGTCGCTTCCGCGAAAATCGATTCGCAAGGATCAAGGCGACGATCGAGCGAATCATCGCCGAAAGGGGCCGATGCCGGATCGCGGACATCGGCGGCACGCAGTATTATTGGGATATCGTCGCCGAATTTGTCGCGACGCGGCCGGTCGACATCACGCTGATCAACCCCAAAGAGGCGGCGCCGTCAGCCGGGAAGTTCCGCCATCTCGCCGGCGATGCGACCGAGCTCGGCGAACTCGCCGAAATGAGTTTCGACTTCGTCCACTCCAATTCCGTCATCGAACATGTCGGCGACTGGACGAAGATGACGGCGATGGCGGCCAATGTGCGCCGCCTCGCCCCCCGCTATTATGTGCAGACGCCGAATTTCTGGTTTCCCTACGAGCCGCATTTCCGCTGCCTGTTCATACACTGGCTGCCTGAGCAAATGCGCTATCGGCTTGTGAAGCGTTACGCGCTCGGTTTTGCTGACGCTAAGGAGACCGTCGGCGCGGCGATGGAGCGCGTGCAGTCGGCGCGGCTGATCGACGTGGGTCAAATGCGCGCCTTGTTTCCCGATGCCGCCATTGCGCGCGAACGCGTGATTGGCATGACGAAGAGCATCATCGCCTTCCGCGATTAGATCGCCTCGCGCGCCGCTTCCGCCGGCGTCAACGTCTTCATTGCGAGCGCGTGCACCCGCTCGCGCAATTCGTCGCGAAGGATGTCGTTGACCGCGCGCTGGCGTGCGACGCGTGACATCCCCTCAAAACGCGACGAGACGATCAGCAGGCGGAAATGCGACTCCCCGTCGGGCCGGGCGCCCGCGTGACCGGCGTGCAGATGGGACTCATCCTTCACCTCAAGCCGTTCCGGCTCCAGCGCCGCCTTGATCTTGATTTCGATTTTCGCCGCGATTTTCATCGGATTTTGCCTGTCAACACCATTATTTTACGGGGTTCGGCCGCTCCGTCCGGCCTGTCAAGATTGTATCAACCGGGAGCGCACACCATACTGGCCCAATGAGCTATTCCTACCGCCCGCGTTTTGGATATGACATCCGGGTCCGGCCGCCCCGCCAGGGGGTCGAGCCGCCGATCTGGGCGCGCGAGCACACGCGGCTTTGCGACCGGGAAGGCTGCGAGCGCAAAGCGGTTGTTCGCGCGTCGAAATCGCCGCGCGATGCGCAAGCGAAAGTCTGGCTCTGCGAGGCCCACGCCAAGGCGCATAACGCGCAGTGGAATTTTTTCGACGGCCTGTCGCCGGCGGAAGCCGAGGCGGCGCGCCTTGCGAATATCTATGGGGATCGTCCGACCTGGAAGATGGGCAAGAACGAACGCGCGCGGAGTTCGGCGCGCACGCGCGGTCCGGCCGATCTACGCGACGCCTACGGAATTTTCACCGAGGCGGTGAAAGCGGCGTCGCGCTCGCGCGGAGAATTGCGCAATGGCCGCCCCGTCTCGAAGCTGCAGGAAAAAGCGTTTGCGACGCTCGACCTTTCGGCGAATGCCGAGGCCGGCGACATTCGCCGTCGATATGCCGAGCTGGTCCGCCGATTTCACCCCGACGCAAATGGCGGCGACCGCAGCGCCGAGACGCAGTTGCAGGAAGTCGTGCGCGCGCACCACATCTTGAAAAAAGCCGGCTTTTGCTGACCGGAGGCCTGATTGTTCATCGGCCACTACGCGCCGGCCGCCGCGCTAAAGCCGCTCTCGGGCGCGGTGCCGCTCTGGCATCTGTTTATCGCGGTGCAGTTTCTCGATTTTCTCTGGGCGCTGTTCGTTCTTGCGGGCATTGAAAAGGCGCGCATCGTTCCGGGCTTCCTCGAGGCGAGCGCGCTCGATCTCTACTTCATGCCCTACTCGCACTCTCTGGCGGCCGCTTTCTTGTGGTCGCTCGGCGGCGGCGCGGCATATTTCGCGCTCAACCGGCAGGCGGGGCGCGCCGGCGCTGTCCTGATCGGCCTTGCGATTGCGAGCCATTGGGCCGCGGACTTCATCGTTCACGCGCCTGATCTCGCGCTTTACCCGGGATCCTCTGTAAAGCTCGGCCTCGGGCTGTGGGCGTCGCTCCCGCTCAGCAAGGGGATCGAGCTTGGCTTCTTTCTTCCCGGTTTCATCCTCTATCTCGGCGGGACGTCGGCGAAGGGCGCCATCGGCCGGATCGCGCCGTTTGTCGTCATCGCCGCCCTGATCGCGATCGAGGTCTATGGCGCGACCGGCGCGCCGCCCGCCGACAGTCGCGTTTTCGCCGGTCTCGCGCTGGTTTCCTATTCGGCGATCGCCGCCCTCGCCTTCTGGCTCGACACGGTCCGGTCGAGTCGCCAGCGCTGATCGGCGCCCTTGAAATCCGTCGCCTTTCGGGCAAGGGTCCGCCGCATTTTCAGCGGTAGAATGAGCCTTATGGCCGAAATCGACGACAAGTTCATGGACAAGCCCGACACCAAGGTCGATGCGAAAAAGGTCTTCGGCGTCGATTTCTCGATTCCGGTGCCGGCGTTCTCCAAGTCGAATGAATATGTGCCGGCGATCGATCAGGCCTATCGCTTTGACCCGCAGACGACGCGCGCGATCCTTGCCGGCTTTGCCTATAATCGCCGCGTGATGGTGCAAGGCTATCACGGCACCGGCAAGTCGACGCATATCGAGCAGGTCGCGGCGCGCCTCAACTGGCCTTGCGTGCGCGTCAATCTCGACAGCCATGTCAGCCGCATCGACCTCATCGGCAAGGATGCGATCGTCGTCGAGAATGGCCAGCAGGTGACGGCGTTCAAGGAGGGAATTCTTCCCTGGTCGTTCCAGCGCCCGGTTGCGCTCGTTTTCGACGAGTATGACGCCGGCCGTCCCGACGTGATGTTCGTGATCCAGCGCGTGCTTGAATCGGAAGGGCGCCTGACCCTCCTCGACCAGAACAAGGTCCTTCGCCCCAATCCGTGGTTCCGCCTCTTTGCGACGACGAACACGATCGGACTTGGCGACACCACCGGCCTCTATCATGGCACGCAGCAGCTCAATCAGGGCCAGCTCGACCGCTGGTCAATCGTGACGACGCTGAATTATCTCGCGCATGACGAAGAGGTCGAAATCGTCATAGCAAAGGCGCCGCTCTATGATTCAAAGGAAGGCCGGCAGGCGATCGGCGCGATGGTGCGCGTCGCCGACATGACCCGCAACGCCTTCATCAATGGCGACCTTGCAACCGTGATGAGCCCGCGCACGGTCATCACCTGGGCGCAGAACGCCGAGATTTTCCAGGATATCGGCTACGCCTTCCGCGTCACCTTCCTCAACAAATGCGACGAGCTTGAGCGCCCGACGGTCGCCGAATTCTATCAGCGCGCCTTCGGCGAGGATCTGCCGGAAGCGTCCTACCAGGTCGAAGTCGCGTAAGCGCCGAGTCGTCTGTCAAGCGGCGATGCGCATCGTGGAAATCTGTCATTCATTCGCTTCGGAGAGACATTCATGCGCCTGACCTGCTCGGCGATCATCGCGCTTCTGGCTTCTGCGCCCGCCTTCGCCGCCGACGAAGCCGCGCTGTCGCCTGCGGCGGCGGCGGTGATCGCCGACATTGAGGCGCGCCATGGGCAGATCGCCGACCTCGCCTCGAAAATCTGGGGCTATGCCGAAGTCGGCTACAAGGAGCAGCAATCGTCGAAGCTGCTCGCCGATGCGCTGGAGGCGGAGGGGTTTTCGATCAAGCGCGGCGTCGCCGGCATCCCGACCGCGTTTGTCGCCGAATGGGGGTCCGCCGGCCCGGTGATCGGCGTCCTCGCCGAGTTTGACGCCCTGCCCGGCATCAATCAGGACGCGACCGCATCGAGGGCGCCGATCGAAGACAAAGCCGC
>JBGSNB010000053.1:0-1860 GCA_041739835.1 Parvularculaceae bacterium
GCCGCGATCGGCGCCGCGATTGTGCTGGTGACGCGCTGCGTCGAGGCGGACGAAGCGTTCGAGGCGGTCGACTGGCGCATCCTCTCGCTGATCCTCGCGATGCTCGGCGTCGGCCAGGCGCTGGAGAATACCGGCCTTGTCGAGCTGATCGTCGGCGCGGTCGCGCCGCTGCTCGCGCAGGCGCCGCCGATCATCGCGCTGGCGCTCGTCTACCTGCTGGCGATGACGCTGACGGAGACGGTCACCAACAACGCCGTCGCCATTATCGTGACGCCGGTCGCGATCAGCCTCGCGCAGACGCTCGGCGTCGATCCGCGCCCGTTTGTCGTCGCGGTGATGTTCGCCGCTAGCGCCAGCTTCATGACGCCGATCGGCTATCAGACCAATACGCTCGTCTATTCGGTCGGCGGCTACAAATTCACCGACTATCTCCGCCTCGGGACGCCGCTGAACACGCTGTGCGCGATCATCGCCATCCTGATGATCCCGGTCTTCTGGCCGTTCTGATTGTCATTCGCCGCGGACCTCGTCTAATCTCCGCGCCGCTGAATCCGGTTTGACGCCGGCAATGGAGAATTACATGACGGCAAGGTTGATGTTGTCCGCGGCGCTTGCCGCGGCGCTGCTGGCGGCGCCCGCCTGCGCGAAGAAGTCCGACGACGCGAAGGGAACGGCGGCAGCTCCGGAAAATTCCTCCGACGCTGCCGCCGAACCAAAGCCTGCGGATGTCGCGGCGGCCAATGAAGCGGCGGCGGCGCGTTTTCTCGGCGACAACGCGGTGCGCGAAGGCGTCAAGACGACGCCGTCCGGGCTGCAATATCTGGTGCTGTCAGAGGGACCGGCGGACGGCTATTCTCCCAAGGCGGAGGATATCGTCGACGTCCATTATGTCGGCACGCTGGCCGACGGCGTTGAATTCGATTCGTCGGTGAAGCGCGGCGCCGCCGCGCGCTTCCCGCTGAACCGCGTCATCCCCGGTTGGACCGAGGGCGTGCAGCTGATGAGCGAAGGCGACAAATACCGCTTCTTCATCCCGCCCGATCTCGCCTATGGCGAAGAGGGGCGGCCGGGCGGTCCGATCGGGCCGAACGCCGCGCTGATCTTCGATGTCGAATTGCTGAAAGTGTCGAGCCCCGAGCGCAATCTGAAGGCGGCGGAAAAGTTCCTTTCGGAAAACGCCAGGAAGGCCGGCGTCGCGACCACCGCCTCGGGCCTGCAATATGAAGTGCTGGCGAGCGGCGCCGGCGGCGGCAAGTCGCCGACCGACGCCAACAAGGTCAGCGTGCATTATGAGGGCCGGCTGCTCGACGGGACAGTCTTCGATTCCTCCTATGAGCGCGGCGAGTCAATTGAGTTCCCGCTTGCCGGCGTCATCGCCGGCTGGACCGAGGGCGTGCAGCTGATGAGCGAAGGCGACAAGTTCCGCTTCTACATTCCGCCGGCGCTCGCCTATGGCGCGGACGGGACGCCAGGCGGCCCGATCGGGCCGAATGAAGCGCTGGTGTTCGACGTCGAGCTGTTAAAAGTCGTCGACTGACCGATGCGATGCGTCTGCGGATGAAAAGGCGCCTGCGGGCGCCTTTTTCATGTCGCGAGCGCGCTCGATCTGCGGCTGAAGATGAAATAGACGGCAAGGCCGATCGCCATCCAGATGAAGAACCGGATCTGCGTCGCGACCGGAAGGCTGACGAAAAGATAGAGGCAGCCGATGATCGCCGCCGGCGCGACGACGAAGGCGAGCGGCGTCTTGAAGGGGCGCGGCCTTGGTGATCTTGTGGGTCAGCACCGCCAGCACTGTGTCAGCGTCCACAGACGCGTACACCTCGGCAGGACTGGTCGCGACCGGCAGCCGCAGCGTCG
>JBGSNB010000067.1:0-2672 GCA_041739835.1 Parvularculaceae bacterium
CCGCAATTCCGGCGCGACCGCCGTCATCGAAGGGTGCCTCGCCAATGGCTGCGAATATATGACCGGCGGCGCCGTCGTCGTGCTTGGGCCGGTCGGCGTCAATTTCGCGGCGGGCATGACGGGCGGCGAGGCCTTTGTCTACGATCCCGGCGGCGAATTTGACGCGCTGGCCAATCCCGACACGATCCTTGTCGGCGCGCCCGAAGCAGGCGCGGAAACCAGGTTGAAGACGCTGGTCGAGCGCCACGCCCTCGAAACCGGGTCCGATGTCGCGTCGCGCCTCCTTGCCGACTGGAAGACGGCGCGGGCCTGTTTCCGGCATGTCCGCGCGAAAGAGGCGGTGAAGCAGCAGGAAATCGAGAACGCTGCGAAGGCGGCGCCGACCGGGAAATCGCCTAAAGCCAAGGCCTTCGCCCCCGCCTGACCGCCGCCGGCGGAATTCCCTGTAAAGACCATTCGTGTCCGGTTTAGGATCGCCGCGTCACATCCGGGGCGACCTTATGAAGAAACATCTCCTGCTGGTTGGCGCCTTTCTGGCGTCATGCGCAAGCGCCGCATCCGGCGAAGACGCCGGCGTCGTCGTTTTTGAATTCGTTAATCCGACCCATGATGAGCGATTTCGCGCCGCAACCGGCGACGCGGCGGTGATCGCCGCCGCGCGCGCGCAACTGACGCTGCCGCTCGAGCAGCGCGCGCTGCATATCAATGGAGACATCGAAGCCGGCGATGACGGCGTCAACGCGCCGTGGAGCTGGCATTTTGTGCGGTCGAGCTGGTCGCTCGCCGAAATCAGCGCGGAAGTCTGCGACGGCTGGCCGGGCTATATTGAAGAAAATCTCGACGCATGGTTGGCGTCGCCGGGCTTTTTTTGTCCGTGGTCGTCTCGGGTGAGCGCGGAGTTGCGGTGAACGCCGGCGCGCCCTACGCCATCGCGCCCGCCGCCCATCTGAGCGCCGCCTTGGTCAGGGGGCTAAAGCCTTGCGCCAGCGCCTTCGGGCAGAAGCGCCGCTGGAATGCGACCAACGCCGCCGCGTGCGCCTTGTCGGGCGCTTCATAGCCGATCGCGCGCAGCAGCTCCAGCGCGTCCTCATAAGGAATCGAGGCGTCTTCGCCGCCATCATAGCGACCGATCGCGAGCCCCGCCGATGCTAGCTTTCCCCACGGAAACAATTCGCCGGGGTCTTCCTTGCGCTGCGGCGCGACATCGGAATGGCCGAGCACGCGCGCCAGCGCGATCTCCTGGCGCGCACGGATGTCCTTGAGAAGCGCGATTACGCTGTCGATCTGCACATCCGGGAATTTCCGGTATCCCCATTCATGGCCCGGATTGACGATCTCGATCCCGATCGAGCGGGCATTGAGGTCGCGCTCGCCCTTCCACGCGCCGACGCCGGCATGATAGGCGCGCATCTCTTCCGCGACCAACGCGTGAATGGCGCCGTCTTCCTCAACGACATAATGCGCGGAGACGTTCGACGCCGGATCGCGGAGGCGGGCCAGCGCTTCGCGGCCTGTCTTCATGCCGGTGTAATGGAGAATGATCATGTCGACGCCGCGCCCGCGCGCGTCGAAATTCGGCGACCGGCTGTCGATGTGGGCGAGCTTGCTCATTCTCCTGCCTCCTTGGCCCCCGCCTTTTCGGATGGCGCGACAATGAACGATTCCGGCGCGCCCGGCTCGGGCGCCGTCGCCGGCGCGCGCAGGACGACGATGGCGACGCCGATAAGCGTCATCACCCCGCCGACCAGGAACGCCGCCGTGAACGGCTCCCCAAGTATGGCGACCGAAAACGCCACCGCAAAGAACGTCGTCAGCAGGGTCGAGGACGCAACCTCCGAGATCGGCCGGCGCTGGATCAGCCAGTAATAGGCGGTGTGGCCGAACACCGACGACACCAGCGCCGAATAAAGAATGGCGCCGACAATCAAGCTCCGGTCGCTGGCGGCGAGCGCCGCCATCTGGTCCTGTTCAAGCAGCGCCGACATTGCAAAGAGGCAGGGTCCGCCGACAAGGCCGAACCAGGCGAGCAGCTCCCACGGTTTGAAGCCGCTCGCCTTCTTGACGAGGATCGAGCCGTTCGCTTCGACGAAGGTCGCCGCCGCGACAAGGCCGACGCCGATGCCGATGCGCGCGCCCGCGACATCCTGGTCCCGGCTGATCGCGATGACGGCGACGCCGGCGAAGGCGAGCGAGATGCCGAGGATCCGCCGCCAGCCGATCGTCTCCTTCAGGAACAGGACCGAGAGGATCGTCGCGAAGGGCACATAGAGCTGGTTTGCGATGGCGCTCGCCGACGCCGTCGCCAGCTTCAGGCCGCTGAACAGCAGCGCGTAATTGAAGGCGCCGAAGCACAGCGCCGCCAACAGCACGATTTTCATCTTGCCCGCCCGCCAGCGCAGGAAGGGCGCCAGCACGGCGGCGACCAGCGTCATGCGGATGGCGGCGTAGAAGATCGGCGGGATTTCGGCGACCGCGACCTTGACGACGACGTAATGAAACCCCCACGCGACGCACAGGACAAGCAGGACGACGAGTTCGCGCGCGGCCACAAACGCCCCCGAAAGCGGAAAGGCGTGGCTTACGCCGCGCCGCTCAAATCAGCAATGTGAACAGAAAATCAGGCCGCGCCGGCGACCCGCCAGCCGCCGCGCTTGGCGTTGCGCGCGGTCAGC
>JBGSNB010000157.1:0-1827 GCA_041739835.1 Parvularculaceae bacterium
TGACGCTACCCGCCGCTGGTATTCGCCGGCGAGGCGCGGCGGCTGCAGAAGTCGCTGGCCAAGGTCTGCGACGGCGAGGGCTTTCTGCTGCAGGGCGGCGACTGCGCCGAAAGCTTCGAGGAATTCCATCCGAACAACATCCGCGACGCCTTCCGGGTGATGCTGCAAATGGCGATCGTGCTGACCTATGGCGCGGCCGTGCCGATCGTCAAGGTCGGCCGGGTCGCCGGCCAATTCGCCAAGCCGCGCAGCGCCGACAGCGAAACCATCGACGGGGTGACCCTGCCCAGCTATCGCGGCGACATGATCAACGCCATGGAGTTCACCCCGCAAGCGCGCGAGCCCGATCCCCGGCGGCTGATCCAGGCGTACAACCAGTCGGCCGCGACCCTGAACCTGCTGCGTGCGTTTTCGCAAGGTGGCTACGCTGATCTGCATCAGGTCCATCTGTGGAACCTGGGCTTTGTCGCCGATAGCCCGCAGGGCGACCGCTACCGCGATCTTGCCGAGCGGCTGAACGAAAGCCTCAAGTTCATGGCGGCGTGCGGGCTGACGTCGGAGAGCGCGCCGCAAATTCGCGAGACCGATTTCTTCACCTCGCACGAGGCGCTGATGCTGGTCTACGAGGAAGCCATGGCCCGCGTCGACTCGACCACCGGCGACTGGTACGACACCTCCGCGCACCTGCTGTGGATCGGCGAGCGGACCCGCCAACTGGATGGCGCCCACGTGGAGTTTCTCCGCGGCGTGCGCAATCCGTTGGCGGTCAAGATCGGGCCGACGGTGAGCGCCGACGAGCTGCTCGGGCTGATCGAGTGTCTCAATCCGTCCAACGAGCCGGGGCGGCTGACGCTGATCGTCCGGATGGGGCCGGACAAGGTCAAGCAGGCACTGCCCGGCCTGATCCGCGCGGTCGAACAGGAGGGCCGCAAGGTCGTCTGGGTTTCCGACCCGATGCACGCCAACACCGTGCAGAGCACGTCCGGCTTCAAGACCCGCCATTTCAATCGCATCCTCGAGGAGGTCAAGAGCTTCTTCGAGGTCCATCGCGGCGAGGGCACCTACGCCGGCGGCGTGCACTTTGAAATGACCGGACAGGACGTCACCGAGTGCGTCGGCGGGGCGCAGGCGATCACCGAGGCCAACCTGGGCGTGCGCTACAACACCCACTGCGATCCGCGGCTGAACGCCAGCCAAGCCCTGGAATTGGCCTTCCTGCTCGCCGAAATGTTGAAAGAGGGCCGCGATCGTGACAGCGAGACGGACCGCCGACGCGCCTTTGCCGCGTCCTGAGGCGAACAAGGTGAGCGCGCCGACGCCCGCTGCCTCGCAGGACGCGAAGGCCGAAGCCCCGCGGCCGGCGCCCGAGGACATCGAGCGCTGGACCGACCGCTACTTCGTCCGGACAAAGCAGGCGGTCGGCAAGTTCGGCGATAAGACCGTCACCTACGCGGTGTTCATGCGCCGCCCGGTCATCTTCACCCCCCGTCTGATGGCCCGCTGGTTGGAAGACGTTGCCGCCGCGCGCGGCGTTGCGTTCCGCATCGAGCCCAACTACGCCGAGGGCGACTGGGTCGGCGCCGGCGAGCCGCTGTTTTACATAACCGGCTCGCTCTATCACCTCATCGACCTGGAGACGCTCTACCTGCAAAAGCTCGGCGCCGCGTGCGTCGCCGCCTACAACGCCTTTACCATGTGCGCGGACCTGCCCAAGGTCGCGTTCCTCGCCATGGACGCGCGCCATTGCGCCGGCACCGAGATGGCCGAATTGATGGCTTACGCCGCCGCCGTCGGTTCGGACGCGGCCAAGCGCGAGCGCGGCGCGCG
>JBGSNB010000167.1:0-2500 GCA_041739835.1 Parvularculaceae bacterium
CCGCGCCTCGCCCGGTCGCTCGGGCTCATCGTCGACGCAGCGCCGCACTTTGAGGACGAGTGGTGGATCATCGGCAGCGCAGCCGCGGCGCTTTGCGGCGCCGACATTGCGGATGTTCGCGACATCGATCTCCTGCTGAGCGAGCGCGACGCGAGCGGATTGCTGAGGCGATGGTCCGCGTCGCCCCGGACGGCGGCGGCGCCAAGCACGCAGTTTCGGTCGGCGGTTTTTGCAAGGTTCGAGAATGGCGCCCTGGCGATCGAAGTCTTCGGCGGCTTCGAAATGCGCATTCGCGGCCAATGGCGGCGCATTGCGCCGCTGACCCGGGAGGCCCGGGGCGGCGTCTTCACGCCGTCCGTTGCGGAACAGATCGGACTTCTCGAAGCGATGGGTCGCGCCAAGGACCAGCCGCGCATCGCCGCCTTGCGGGCGCGGCTTTGACGGGTTAAGAATCGCTCGTTCTGTCTTGAGGAGACTATGTCCGGGATTGTGAGCCGCTGAACGTCGTCGCCGTCTCGCGCGCCTGCCGCGCGGGGCATTCTTCGTTCAGGCCCGGACATTTCCATGAACATCTCGAAAGCGGAGCAACGAACGCTCCATGCGCTCGCGCAAGGCGGCGCGATCCTTGTTGAAAAAGACAGCCGGGGGAAAATCCTCGCAGTCAATTGCATAACACGCGACGGGTGGACCCTCGCCGACTGCACGCCGGCGACCTTCAGCAGGCTGAAGAATCGTCGGTTTATCGGGTCGTCGAATGGCGGGCCGTACCGGATCACTTTTGCTGGCCGGATCGCGGTAAGGCCCCAGCCCGACAATCGATAGGGCGCCCGCATGCAAAAAAAACGCGGAAGCCGGGAGGGGGTGGCTTCCGCGTTCTTGCTTCGTCGCCCTTGGGGGGGGGGGGAGGGGGTGTCCTGGTCGAAGGGGCGTAAGAACAGGACGGGCGAACGAAATTGAATGATCCGCCCGGGCGTCACGCCCGGCGGGGCTGTCGCCTAAGCGACGAAGCCGGGGTTCAGATAACCGATCGCGGTCAGATAGCCGCCGGCGATGACGGCCGAAAGCAGGATCGCGAGGGCGAAGCGAACGCCGAAGGAATTGGTCGAATTGGTGATCATGGCTGTTACTCTTTTTTCGTTTTTTGGCTTCGTCTGGCGGCGCCGGCTCTCTTGTCCGTCGCCGCGGAAGCGATGGGTAGGATTTAGAGCTGCGCCCGCGAGATGTCAATGAATAATGCGGAAAATATTCACTCTTCAATATCAACTCCGCGTGAGCGGAAAAGGCTAATAGTTATATTAATGAAATCAACGGCTTATGTTTCACCGCGAGAAATGCGGTGCGCGAATCCGTCCAGGATCAAATCCATGAGGTCATCCAGTTCCTGCACGAGGACCTCATAGTCGCCTTCAAAATAGACCGCCGAACTGGTGAACCGAAAGAAGGCGTCCTGCAGGATACGCGCGGCGCGGCTGCGATTGCAGACAGGAAAATCGCCGAGCATTTCACCCTGTTCGAGGATCTCGCAGATGACCCGCGACTCCGCTTTCTCCCACTCCTCGGCGAACGCCAGCCGCTCCTTCAGGATTTCCTGCGAGAGTTCGTAGGCCTTAGGCCGGCTGTGGAAGCGGTCATAAACGAGTTTCAGTTTTTTCCTGAAAAAGGCGCGCAGCCGCTCCGGCGTCGAAAGGCCGGGCGCGCCCGCCGCATCGCGCAGGCGCTGGATCTGCTCGGCGCGCAGCTGACGGACAAAAGCCTCGGCGATATCAAGTTTCGAGGCGAAGTAGCGGTAGAGGTTTCCGGTCGACATGTTGCAGTCGCCGGCGATCTCCGACATGGTCGTCTTGCCGTAGCCGTAATGCAGGAAACGCTTGCTCGCGGCCTCAAGAATGGCGCGCGCGGTTTCGTCGAGTGGCGGCGTGGTCTCGACGGTTATTGGCATAGGGTCAAGGGCATGGCGTCAGACTCGGTCGTCGGATGTTCGCTGAATGCTTAGGCGAGCCTTCATTCGTCACTCTCTCACATGAAAAGCGGCGCGTCACCTTTTGCTTCAGCGGCGATCATCGGCGGCGGCGCCTGGGGCACGGCGCTGGCGGCGCTGGTCGCCGCGAACGGCGTCGACACCCTGATCTGGGCGCTGGAGCCCGGGACCGCGGCGGCGATCAATGATCATCAGGAAAATTCTGCCTTTCTGCCGGGTGTCCGATTGCCGGAAGTCGTCAGGGCGACGTCGCAACTTTCGGCGACCGGCGGGCGCGACGCTTATCTTTTTGTCGCTCCGGCGCAGCACGCGCGGGACCTGCTTGGATCCTTGAGGGAATTCGCCCCAAAGGCGGCGCCGCTGGCGCTGTGCTCGAAGGGCATCGAGCGCGGCAGCGGAAAGCTGCTGACGGATGTCCTTGCCGAGGTCTGGCCGGACGCCCGCGCGGCCGTCCTATCGGGGCCAAGCTTTGCCCGCGATGTCGCGGTCGGCCTGCCGACCGCTGTCACGCTCGCCGCGAAT
>JBGSNB010000199.1:0-4717 GCA_041739835.1 Parvularculaceae bacterium
GCGATCACGTCGCGGGCCGCAATGCGGTCGTCGCGGCGGCGGCGTTCATGACCGCGCTCGACGCGCTGTCCGGCAAGCGTCCCGGCCTCACCGTCAATGTCGCGAAGCTCGACGGCGGCGGGCCGAACAATGTCGTCCCCGACGCTGCCGTGGCGCGTTTCAACGCGCGCGTCGAAAAAGCCGAAGACGCCGACTGGTTCCTCGAAGAGACGCGGCGTCTCATCGCCGACGTCAATGCGCGCGAAGGCTTTGGCGCGCATCTTCACGGTTCGTTTGCGCGGCCGCCAAAGCCGATGACGCCGGCGCTGGAGGCTTTCTTCCGGGCGCTGAAGGATTGCGGCGTCGAGCTTGGCCTCGACATCGGCTGGAAGGCGACGGGCGGCGTTTGCGACGGCAACAATATCGCGGCCGCGGGCATTCCGGTGATCGACACGCTCGGCGCGCGCGGCGGCGACATTCATTCGTCGGGCGAATTCGTGAAGCTCGACAGCCTCGAGGAGCGCGCAAAGCTCTCCGCGCTGCTGCTCCTTCGCGTCGCCGCCGGCGACATCCCAAATCCCGGAGCCAAACTCCAATGACCGTCCCGTTCATCCGCCCGGTCCGTCCGGAAGACCTGAAACAGCTGCGCGATTTCGCGCGCGTCACCGGCGGCGGCATGACCAACCTGCCGAATGACGACGACGCGCTGAAAGAGCGCATCGACCGCGCGGTCGCGAGCTTTGCCGGCGGCGCGACAAGCCCGGGCGGCGAAGTCTACATGATGGTTCTCGAAAGCGGCGGGAAGATCCTCGGCACCTGCGGCGTCTTCGCCTCGATCGGCCTCAAGGAAGGCTTCATCAATTACAAGCTGATCGACGAGGTCCATCATTCGGAGGAATTCAACCTGACGACGCGGCGCACCGTGTTGATGCCTAGTCATGATTTCACCGCCTGCGCGGAAGTCGGCATGCTGTTCGTGTCGCCCGAAGCGCGCGGTCTCGGCGCAGGCAAGCTGCTGGCGCGAGCGCGCTATCTCTTTATCGCGCAGAAGCCGGAAATCATCGCCGAGCATATCTGCGCGGAACTTCGCGGCTGGCGCGGGCCGGCCGGCGAGCAGCCGTTCTGGGAGAGCGTCGGCCGGCATTTCTTCGAAATGGGATTTGAGGAAGCGGACCTGCACAATGCGGCGCAGGGCAATCAGTTCATCCAGGATCTGATGCCGCGCCATCCGGTCTACACCGTGTTTCTCTCGCCCGAGGCGCGCGCCTGCATCGGCAAGGCGCATGAGGGCGCGCAGGCGGCGTATGACATGCTGATCGCCGAAGGCTTCGAGTGGGACAATTACATCGACATTTTCGATGGCGGCCCGCTTGTCGACGCGAAGACGAACCAGATAAAGACGATCCGCGAAAGCCGGGTGAAGCGCCTGTTTGGCGTCGGCGATGTTGAAAAGGGCGAGACACTGCTGATGGCGGCAGGCGCGGTGTCGAGCTTTCGCTGCGTGCGCGAGAAAGCGCAGATCGACGGCGAGTCGCTGATCGTCTCGAAGGAAACGGCGAAAGCGCTTAATGTGAAAGTCGGCGACAGCGTTCGCTGCGTGGCTTGGTGATCCATGGACAAACTCTTCATCAATGGCGAATGGCGCGACGGGCGCGGGCCCACGATCGCCTCGATCGACCCCTCGACCGGCAAGAAAGTCTTTGAGGCCGCTGCGGCGACGCGCGACGATGTGACCGCCGCGATCAACGCCGCGCGCGCGGCGTTTGAAGGCTGGGCGCTGACGCCGCTTGAAAATCGCATCGCAATCCTCGAGCGTTTTCGCGATATCGTGCAGCGCGACGCCGACGATCTCGCGCGCCTCATCTCGAAGGAAACCGGCAAACCGTTCTGGGAAACCAAAACCGAAGCCGCGTCCGTCGCCGGCAAGGTCGATATTTCCGTTCACGCCTATCGCGAACGCACGGGAGAAAAATCGACAAATATGGGCGCGAGCCACAGCGTCCTGCGCCACAAGCCGCATGGCGTGATGGCGGTCTTGGGCCCGTTCAATTTCCCGGCGCATCTGCCGAACGGGCATATCGTGCCGGCGCTGATCGCCGGCAACACCATCGTCTTCAAACCTTCCGAACTTGCCCCGGGTCCCGGCGGTTTTATCGTGCAGGCGATGGAGGAGGCGGGCGTTCCCAAGGGCGTCGTCAATCTCCTCCACGGCGCGCGCGAGACCGGCGAGGCGCTGCTTGACGCCGGCGGCATCGACGGCGTCCTTTTCACCGGCGGCTACAGGACCGGTCTTGCGATCCACCGGAAATTCGCCGACCGGCTCGATGTCATCCTGGCGCTGGAGCTCGGCGGCAACAATCCGCTGATCTGGTGGGACACGGACGATATCGACGCCGCGGCGTGGACGGTGATCCAGTCGGCGTTCCTGACCTCGGGCCAGCGCTGCACCTGCGCGCGCCGCCTCATCCTGCCGGAGGGCGCCGCCGGCGACAAGTTTGTCGACGCGCTCGCGAAACTGCGCGACCGGTTGATCGTCGATCAGCCTTTCGCCGATCCGCCGCCCTTCATGGGCCCGGTCATCTCGGCGCGCGCCGCCGAACAATTGGAGCGCGCCTTCGATTTCCGCACCGAGCAGGGCGGCGAGGTCATCAGGGCGCTTTCGGTGCAGGACGAGAGCTCGGCCTTCGTTTCGCCCGGCATCATCGACCTGACGCACGCCAGCGCCATTCCGGACGAAGAAAATTTCGGCCCGATGCTCGGCGTTTATCGCGTGAAGACATTTGATGAAGCGATCGCGCGCGCTAATGCGACGGCGTTCGGCCTGTCGGCGGGGCTGCTCTCGGATGATGCGAAGAAATGGGATAAATTCCTCGCGCTCAGCCGCGCGGGCATCGTCAACTGGAATCGCCAGACAACCGGCGCCGCCTCATCGGCGCCGTTCGGCGGCGTCGGCCATTCCGGCAATCACCGCCCCGCCGCCTATTACGCGGCGGATTATTGCGCCTATCCGGTCGCGTCGATGGAGGGCGAGAAGCTCGTGGGTATGCCGGCAGGGCAGGTTGGGGTGAAATGACCCACCACGAAGTCAATTTCGACGGCCTCATCGGTCCGACGCATAATTACGCCGGGCTTTCCTTCGGCAATCTCGCCTCGCAGAAGAACAAGGGCGCGGCGTCTTCGCCTCGCGCCGCGGCGTTGCAGGGCCTTGCGAAAATGCGCGCGGTGAAGGCGCTCGGTCTTCATCAGGGCTTCCTGCCGCCGCAGGACCGACCGTCGCTGAAAGTCCTGCGCGCGCTCGGCTTTACCGGCAGCGATCGCCAGATCATCGAAAAATGCGCGAAGGCGGCGCCCGAGATTCTCGCCAATTGCTACGCCGCCTCGTCGATGTGGACGGCGAATGCGGGGACGATTGCGCCGTCGCCCGATACGGCCGACGGCAAGGTTCATTTCACGCCCGCCAATCTCGCGACGAATTTCCATCGCGCCATCGAGGGCGAGACGACGGCGCGCGTCCTGAAGCACATCTTCGCCAGCGAAAAACACTTCACGCATCACCCGCTTTTGCCGGGCGGCGTGCATTTCGGAGACGAGGGCGCGGCCAATCACGGCCGTCTTGCGCGGCGCCACGGCGACAAGGGCGTGCATCTTTTCGTCTACGGTCTTGACGGCGAAAAATTCCCGGCGCGCCAGAAAAGGCGTGCCAGCGAGGCGGTCGCGCGCCACCACCTGCTCGACGACAAGCGCACCGTCTTCGTGCAGCAGTCGAAGGCCGCGCTCGACGCCGGCGCCTTTCACAATGACGTCGTCGGCGTCGCCAACGGCAGCGTTCTCTTCCTGCATGAGCAGAGCTTCGAGGACCGCGACGCGGCGATCGCCGCAATCCGCAAGGCGGCGCCGTTCGTCGAAATCGTCGAGGCGCCGAAATCGGCGGTGAGCCTTGAAGACGCGATCGCGTCCTATCTTTTCAACTCGCAGCTTTTGTCGCTGCCGGGCGGCGAAATGGCGCTCGTCTTGCCCAGCGAGTCGGAAGAAAATCCTCGCGTCAAAGCCTTCATCGACGAGACGCTGGCGAAGAACAATCCTGTCAATCGCGCGATTTTCATGGACGTGCGCGAGTCGATGAGGAATGGCGGCGGCCCGGCCTGCCTCAGGCTGCGGGTCGTGCTGTCGGACGAGGAACTGGCGACCGCAAATCCGCGTTTCCTGCTTGATGACGCGAAATCAGGCGCACTCGAAGCCTGGGTGAAGGCGCATTATCGCGACCGTCTGACCCCGGACGATCTCAAGGACCCCGACTTCATGGAAGAAGCGCTCGGCGCGATCGACGCGCTGACAAAGCTCCTCGGCATGGGCGCGTTCTACGATTTCCAGCGTTGAGGTCGTCGCCGTCTCCCGCAAACGGGAGTACCTACGCTTTCGCGTCCGTCATCAATGTGCGCGCATCATCTCCCAGCAAAAACCGCGCGCCAGAGCCCTTTGCGGCGGCGGCGTCGCCGGGATTGTAGAGCGCGCAGACCTTCAGCGACAAACATCCGCAGCCGATGCAGTTTGACAGCGTGTCGCGCAGGCGCGTCATCGCCGCGATCTTTTCATCGAGCAGCGGGCGCCAGCTCTTCGATAGTCTCTCCCAATCCGCCTTGGTCGGCGTGCGCTGGTCGGGGAGGGTCGCCAGCGCGGCGCGAATGTCGTCGAGCGTGAGGCCGACCGCCTGCGCGGCTCTGATGAAGGCGACGCGTCG
>JBGSNB010000201.1:0-3414 GCA_041739835.1 Parvularculaceae bacterium
CCTGCGAAAAGCCGCCGAACGGACCGTCGAGGGCCTCTGGGCCGCCATCGGACGCCTCGTCGACCTCATCACCCCCGACGAAATCGCCAACTTCTTCACTGCCGCAGGGTATGAACCAGAATGATCGGGAACCGCTCTAAGCTCAGCCGCCAATCACGCCCGCGGAGGGTCCATGTCGATCATGTCGCTGCTCTTACTCGTCATCGCCCAGTCCGGGCCGCATCCGGGCTTCGACCCTGCGCCGGCGCTCGATCCCGTGAAGGCGGCGCCCCATATCTATGCGGCAAAGCTCGAAAACGAGCATGTCCGCGCGATCCTGACGACGGCGCGGCCCGGCGAATTGACGCCGCTGCATTCGCATCCCGGCCGCGTCGCGGTGTTCCTGAACGCGTGCGTCGACCGCCGCGTCAACGACAAGGGCGAGACCTCCGAGCGCAAATTCGCCGCCGGCGACATCCTCTGGGCGCCCGCCGAAACGCATGGCGATTTCAAATACGCGTTTGTCGAGGAGTGCCGGATCGTCGAGGTCGAGGTGAAGGCGGCGCTGTAACACCAAACTGCGATGACCTTCACTCATCGCAGTTGGGCAAGCGCGACCGCGCGCCCGCAGCGAAGCGAGGAACTTCGACCTGCATGGGTCTTACCCCATGCAGGTCAACATAAGTCTTCAGCTGACGGAATAGTCGACAATTCCGGCGCCTGCGGTTCGTCCCTGCGGCGATTTCAGCCAAGCCTCGCAGCAGGCTTTCGACAGCGTCCGGACGCGCAGGATGAAGCTCTGCCGCTCGGCGACGGAGATGACGCCGCGCGCATCGAGCAAATTGAAGAGGTGCGAGGCCTTGACGCACTGGTCATAGGCCGGGAGCGCGTAGGATTTCTCCGCCGCTTCGCCCGCCGCGAGGATCGCAAGGCATGCCGCCTCCGCCTCGCGGAACTGGTCCAGCAGCACGTCGGTGTTCGCCAGTTCGAAATTATAGGCGGAGAATTCGACTTCCTGCTGGTGGAAGACGTCGCCATAGGTGAAGGGCTTGCCGTCCGGCTTCTTGCCGCCATAGACGAGGTCGAAGCCGTTATCGACGCCCTGAATATACATCGCGAGACGCTCAAGCCCGTAAGTGATCTCGCCCGTCACCGGCTTGCAGTCGATGCCGCCGACCTGCTGGAAGTAGGTGAATTGCGTCACCTCCATGCCGTCGCACCAGACCTCCCAGCCGAGGCCCCAGGCGCCCAGGGTCGGGCTCTCCCAGTCGTCCTCGACGAAGCGGATGTCGTGTACGGAACGATCGACGCCGATCGCGTCGAGCGAGCCGAGATAGAGGTCCTGAATATTGTCGGGGCTCGGCTTCAGCACCACCTGGAACTGGTAATAATGCTGGAAGCGGTTGGGGTTCGCGCCATAGCGCCCGTCGGTCGGCCGCCGGCAGGGCTGCACATAGGCCGCGTTCCACGGCTTGGGTCCGAGCGAGCGCAAGGTCGTCGCCGGGTGAAAAGTTCCCGCCCCCATCTCCATGTCATAGGGCTGCAAGATGACGCAGCCCCGCTCCGCCCAGTAAGACTGGAGCGTCAGGATCAGCCCCTGAAAGGTGAGCGGGTGCTTGGCGGACATGGGGCGAGGGATTAGGGGCGCGCGGGTTAGGGGTCAAGGCGGATTGGGAGAAGGGTGGACCCGCAACCGCAACGTGCGGCATAGGGAGAAGACCTTCAACGGGATGGACCAGTGGCCGCAGACCGCAACGCCTTCGAACGCTACCTGCTTGAGCTACGCAGGACGCCGATCGACAAGCACACCGAACACACCGGGCGTACAGCGCTTGAAAACCTGCTGCAGTCGATTGCAGATGACGCAGACGGCAAGATCAACGTGCAGCACGAACCGCTGCGCGAGGCCGGCAAGGGCGCGCCTGACTTTAAGGTCACAAAAAAGGGCCTTATCCTCGGCTATGTCGAAACCAAGCAGATCGGCGACAATCTCGACAAGGTCCTGAAATCCGAGCAGATCAAAAAATACAAGACGCTGTCCCAAAACATTGTCCTCACCGATTATCTGCATTTCATATGGATCAACAAGGGCGGCGTTCAGCGCGAAACGCTGTGCCATGAGAGCGATCTCGACCGCCCAAAATTTCAACTGAAGGATGACCGCATCGAGGCCGTCCGCGCGCTGCTCGAAGGTTTCTTCTCGACCGCGCCCGAAGGCATCGGCAAATCGCAGCCGCTGGCGCTGGCGCTGGCGACGCGCAGCCGCTTGCTGCGGGATTATATCGGCGAAGAACTCGTCCGGCAGGAACGCGAGCACAAGGAAGGACGCCTGTTCGGCCTTTTCCAGATTTTCCGCGATCAGGTGTTTCACGAACTGACGCTCGCCGATTTCGCCGACGCCTTCGCGCAGATGCTTGCCTATGGACTATTCCTCGCACGATTGAATTCGGAAAAGGAGGAAATCACCCTTCATAACGCGCGCGAATATATTCCGGGGTCGTTCCGCCTCATCCGCGAACTGGTCGATTTTCTGACCGAGCTTGAGAAGAAAGAATATCGCGATGTCCGCTGGGTGATCGAGGAAGTCCTTTCGATCGTCAATAATCTCGACCTCGCCGCCATTCACAACGACTTGTCGTTTCGCGGACGCAAGTCGATCAGCCGAAAGGTGCAAGCGAAGGACGAGGACGAGCATCGCCTGTTCGAGCGTGACCCGTTCATCTATTTCTACGAGGACTACCTCAAGGCCTATGACAAGGACACTCGCAAAAGCCGGGGCGTCTATTACACGCCACCGCCGATCGTCAATTTCATCATCCGCGCTGTCGACGACATATTGAAGGACACGTTTGACATCCGCGACGGCCTCGCCGACCACAAGCAGGTGACCGTTCTCGATTTCGCCTGCGGCACTGGCACGTTCTTGCTGGAGGTTTTCGAAAAGGCGTTCGAGAATATCGGCGGACCGGATGCGGGCCGCGCTGAGCCGATGGTGCGCGAGCATTTCCTCAAAAACATTTACGGCTTTGAATATCTGATCGCGCCCTACACGATCGCGCATCTGAAGCTGTAGCAATATCTGAAGGACAAAGGCCATCCGCTGAAGGACGACGAGCGGCTGCAAGTGTTTTTGACGAACACGCTGGAGCCCGTGGAACCGCAGGCGAATTTCCTCTTGCCGGCGATAAGTGCGGAGGTGAAGGCGGCGCAGGCAGTCAAAGAAAAGCCAATTTTGGTCATCACAGGAAATCCTCCATATTCGGGGCACTCAAAAAACAAGGGCGCATGGATCACCTGATGTGAGCCCCGTTTGGTCCCTCATTTGAATGGAGAGTCCGTCATAGAGGAGACGGACGATGAGGAAGTCGAGATTCACCGAGGAACAGATCATCGCGATCCTGACCGAACAGGAGCGCGGGATGGCGACGGCGGAGG
>JBGSNB010000202.1:0-3343 GCA_041739835.1 Parvularculaceae bacterium
GCGCCTTGCGCGACGCCGCGCCGTCGCCGGCGCCGCTGCATGAAATCGCTGCGCCGCTCGCCGGCGATCTCGCCGGCCTGAAACCGGTTGAGCTTCGCATCGTCAATGGACGCATCGCCGTTCCGGCGGACGCTTTCCCGAAAGGCGTTCAATACGGGATCATCGATGCCGTCGGCACGATCCCGGAACTCGAGACGCACGCGATCGCCGCGCTCAATGTTGCGATGACAAAGAAGGCGCTGGGCATTGAGATTGGCGAGGGCGTCGATTTCGCGCAGCCGATTCTTGTGCGGCATATCAATACCGGCGCCGGCTTTGCCTTCGCGCAAAGCCTGTTGCGCCTTTGCGACGGCGCGCGCGCAACGCTGATCGAGACGTTCGAAGGCGAGGGCGCCTCGTTCTATGCGCACCTTCTTCATCTCGTCCTTAAGGATGGCGCGCGACTTGATCGCTCGGTCTTTCATCAAACGGGCGCGGCCGCTGTTCTGCATTCTATTTGCGCGGCGAAGGTCGAGGCGGGCGCGCATCTCAGTCAGGCCTCGCTGTCGACCGGCGCGCGCCTCGCGCGGCATGAAACGCATGTGCATTTCGTCGCGGGCGGCGCGAAGGCGGACATCGCCAGCGCCGCCCTGCTTTCGGGGGAACGGCACAGCGATTTCACCACCGAGGTGCTGCATATCGGTCCGGACTGCGCGACACGCCAGCGCCACAAGGGTGTGGCGCGCGACAGGGGCCGCAATGTCTTTCAGGGAAAATTCCGCGTGGAGCGCAGCGCGCAGAAGACGGATGCGCGCATGAATGCCGACGCGCTGCTCCTCTCCGATACGGCCGAAGCGAACCACAAGCCTGAGCTGGAGATCTACGCCGACGACGTGCAATGCGCGCATGGGTCGACGTCGGGCGCGCTCGATGCGGATGCGATCTTCTACATGCGCCAGCGCGGGCTTTCCGAAGAGGCGGCGCGGGCGATGCTGATCGACGCCTTTGTCGCGGACGTCTTCGACAATGTCGCCCATCCCGGCATCGCGCAGGCGTTCCGCCATCGCGTCGCCGGATGGCTGGGGGGCGCATGAAAAAGCCGCTCGACATCGCGTCTATCCGGGCCGAATTCCCGATCCTTGCGCGCGAGGCCTACGGCAAGCCGCTTGTATATCTCGACAACGCCGCGTCGGCGCAAAAGCCGCGCGCCGTCATCGATGCGATGACGCGTGCGATGGAGGGGAGTTACGCCAATGTTCATCGCGGCCTACACTTGCTCGCCAATGAAACGACGACGACGTTCGAGGCGGCGCGGCGATCCGCGGCGACGTTCCTGAACGCCGCCTCGCCCGAGGAAATCGTTTTCACGTCGGGCGGCACGGATTCGATGAACCTCGTCGCCAATAGTCTCGGCCAGGAGATGGCGGCGGGCGATGAAATCATCCTCTCCGTCATGGAGCACCATTCGAACATCGTGCCCTGGCATTTCCTGCGCGAACGCAAAGGCGTCGTCCTCAAATGGCTCGATGTCTCAGACGACGGCGAGATCGACCCCGCGGCGTTCGAGGCGCTGATCACGAAAAAGACGAAGCTCGCCGCGCTGACGCATATGTCGAACGTGCTCGGCGTCGGAACCCCGGCGAAGGCGCTGACGCGCATCGCGCATGCGCATGGCGTCAGGATCTTTTTCGACGGCTGCCAAGGCGCTGTGCACGGCAATGTCGACGTTTCGGATATCGGCTGCGACTATTACGCGATGACGGGCCACAAGCTCTACGGCCCGACCGGGATCGGCGTGCTCTACGGACGGCGGGAGGCGCTGAAGTCGATGCCGCCGTTCCGCGGCGGCGGCGAGATGATCGATGTCGTCGCGACCGACTACGTCACCTATAATGATCCGCCGCACCGCTTCGAGGCCGGCACGCCGCCGATCCTCGAGGCGATCGGGCTTGGCGCCGCGCTCGACTGGATGATGGAAAAGGGCGTCGACGCGATCGCCGCACACGAGGCGACGCTCGCCGAATACGCGATGTCGGAACTGCGCAGGCTGAATTTCGTGCGGCTGTTCGGCGATGCGAGAGGCAAGGCGCCGATCATCGCCTTCAATGTCGCCGGTGCGCACCCGCATGACGCCTCGACCATTCTCGACCGCGCGGGGATTGCGATCCGCGCCGGGCATCATTGCGCGCAGCCTTTGATGAAGCGCCTCGGCGTCACGGCGACAGCGCGCGCCTCTTTCGCCGTCTACAACACGCATGAAGACGTCGATGCGCTGCTGAAGGGCCTTCACAAAACCTACGAGCTTCTCAAATAGGATACGCCATGCATGACGTGATCGATCTTAATGCCGAAGAAGAGCGCCCGCAGGCGGCGGTTGCGCGCGGCGCAGCGATTCCGGCGGAGGAGATGACGCGCATCACCGCGGATGTCGTGCGCGCGCTGAAAACCGTTTACGATCCCGAGATCCCGGTTGACATTTATGAACTCGGTCTCATCTACAAGGTGGACCTCGCCGACGACCGGCTTTTGACCGTCGAGATGACGCTGACCGCGCCTGGTTGCCCGGTCGCCGGCGAAATGCCGGGCTGGGTCGAGGGCGCCCTGCGCGGCATTGAGGGCGTCGAGGACGTGAAAGTCGAGATGACGTTTGAGCCGCCCTGGACGGCGGAGCGGATGTCGGATGAAGCCAAGCTTGAGTTGGGATATTTGTAATGGCCCGGAGACCGAGACCGAAAGTCGTCACGCTGACCGACGCCGCCGCCGCGCGCATGAACGAAATCATGTCGAATGCCGATGAGAAGTTCATCGGCGTGCGCGTCGGCGTGAAGAACGGCGGCTGCGCCGGCATGGAATACGAGATGTCCTATGCGACGGAGGCAAAGCCCCTCGAGGAAGTCGTCGAAGAAAATGGCGTCCGCGTCCTGATCGATCCGAAGGCGATCTTGTTCCTGATCGGGACGCAGATCGACTTCGTAACCGAAAAACTCTCGCAGCGCTTCACCTTCCGCAATCCGAACCAGACAGACGCCTGCGGCTGCGGGGAAAGCGTGACAATCGTGCCGGCGAAGGAAGAAGCGTGACGGTAGTGTCTCAGTTTGAATTTACTTCGCCAATAAATTTCGGACTGCAGCAACTGCCGCGAACATAAGCGCACCCGCAGCGGCGCTGCCCACAGCATATCCGATGCCAAAGGCCATTGACGATCCGCCAGAGAGAATGGCCTCTGATGTGAGCCCCGTTTGGTCCCTCATTTGAATGGAGAGTCCGTCATAGAGGAGACGGACGATGAGGAAGTCGAGATTCACCGAGGAACAGATCATCGCGATCCTGACCGAACAGGAGCGCGGGATGGCGACGGCGGAGG
>JBGSNB010000203.1:0-9740 GCA_041739835.1 Parvularculaceae bacterium
CCGCCGCCTTGTCCCGCGCGGCGGCGGCGCCCGCGCCCGACGTCAGGAAGACCACAATCGTCGACAGAATAGTCGCCGCGGCAGCGCGATAGCGGCAAGGGGCCAGCCCCGATCGGTTCATCGACTCAACTTCCTTCCATATCGGCGCAAACGACCTCCGGCGCCGCCTTCGCCATCACTATCCCGCCCTCATGCGGCGGAAAAGCGGCGAAAGGCGGCGGCGTTGCCGGACCCGCCGCATTCCGCTAAAGGGAGCCGACTTAATGCACCCATAGCTCAGCTGGATAGAGCGTTGCCCTCCGAAGGCAAAGGTCAGAGGTTCGAATCCTCTTGGGTGCGCCATTGCTGTGCAAAACTGGGCACTAATTCTCCCGATGCCGCGAAGGCCGCCGTTTGCGCGAGAAGCGCCGCTTTCGGCCCTTCTATCCTGATTTCGCGGTCGCTGACCGTCACGTCGCTGACCAGGGCCTGAACATAGGCCCGCGCGAAGGCGCGATTGTCGGCGCTTCTAAGGGCGGCAGAGACCGCCCGGCCGAACCCTTCGACAGTTTCCCTGCTGATCCAGTCAATGGGGAGGCTGCGCTCATTGTCGAGATGGGCAAGTTGGCGAGTGAGCGTCTCAACTTTTTCTTGCAGAGCTTTGACATGGCTCCCGAGCGTCGCATCCATCGTCATCTCGCCGGTTCCGATAAGCCGGTAAAACTCGGCGACCTGCGCCCTAGCTTTGCGCCGGTCGCCGTCTAACAGGCGCTGGCGCGTATTAAGCGCCTCGTTTCGCTCGCTCGCCCGTGAAACCAGCGCTTCGGTCATCCTCCGAAGACGCTTCGGCTCCAATACGGTCTCCTCAAGTGCGTCAAGGACGATTCCGTCGAGGTCGCCCATCGGAATTGAAACGCCTTTGCAGGCCGTCTCCCCGGAATCGGATTTCCTAGAACAGCGATAATAGCGATAGGTCCCGCTCTTGCCCGTCAGAAGGCGAAGCGGCGCGCCGCACGCGCCGCATTTGGCGACGGACGTGAGCAGGATTTCGCTTCTGACGATGCGCGGCGGGGTTTTTAACGGGTGCTGACGGTCAAGCTTTTCTTGCGCCGCATAGAACAGGGAATCCTCGACTATGCGCGGCACTGGGAAGGAAACCCATTCCTCGCGCGGTCGCTTTTGCTGGCGGCGCGAATCGTTGCGATTGAAATAATGCTCCCCGATGTAGGCCGTATTTCGGAGGATTTTGTCGATGAACTGAATTCGGAAGGCGTCGCCGCTCCGAGACTTTGTGTTTTGCCGGTTTAGCGCATTGGCGATCTGTTTGACGCCAAGCGGCCCTGAATGTCCTTCGCCGAAGACGTACAAGCGAAATACGCGGCGCACCGTCTCCGCTTCCTGCGGATCAATTTCGATGCGCTTCTTGACGCGCGCGCCGCGCGTCTCGGCCGCATAGGTCCGATAGCCGAACGGCGCGCGAGAGCCGTTCCAGAAACCCTGTTTCGCATTCTCAATCATGGAGCGGGAAACGTGCTTTGCTGTCTCCTTGCTCTGATATTCGTCGAGCGCGCCCATGACGGTATGGAGAACATCGGCGGTTTCTCCGATTCCCAAATCCTGGGTTATTGAAATCAAGGAAACGCCATTTGCTTCCAGGCGCTCCTTATAAACCAGAAGGTCTTTGGTGTTCCGGGCGAAACGCGACTGGCTATGCACGAAGATCACGTCAAAAGGACGATGCGGCGCACAAGCCAAATTAATCATGCGCTGGAATTGAGGGCGCTTATCGGTTCGCGCGCTCACGCCCGCGTCGACAAATTCCTCCACGATCTGGTATCCTTTAGCCTCAGCGAATTTCGCGCACTGCCGCCTTTGGTCGGGAAGCGATAGTTCGCCCGCCGCCTGTTTGCCGGTCGAAACCCGCGCATAGATCGCCGCTCTTTTCATCGCTTCCCTCACTCCGACTCACTCGGCGCATTGTCATTGGCGGAGCAAGATTCACGCCCGGCCGCTAACTCGGCGATAATAGCCGACAAATAAGTTTCGACAATTTCAAGTTCGATCTCCGTGACGGGAAACTCCGCCGGAAAATCCTTTCGTACTATTCGGGCCACATTGTCATTGGCCGCCTTGAGGGACAAACGCCCGGAATTCTTGACGCTACGCATACTCTCACCCATGGGATGCGGCGCCGGCGGGATAGTCTGGGGAAGGCCGGCGGCGCGGGCTGGAAGGCTTGACACCGGAGGGGATGAAAACAGGAAACGTTCGCGAACGCTCGGCGAACCGCTGGCGAGATTGAGAGCGCCCTGAGCGCGCCCATTCCTGTGAGGGCGCGCGTCAAGCGGACCAAAGGTTATTCGCCGGCAATTATCAAAAGCGGATATTCGCTATCTGGAGTTTTTCCGCGTGGACAATTCCAATTCGCGATTTTGCGGAATCGTCGCCCGCATTCCCGTAATTATCGCCGCATCGGCGACGCCTGCATCTAACCGGTTAAGCAAAGCCTTTACGAAATCGAAGGCGGGCGTAAGGCCAGCTCCCCGGTGATAATCGAGCTTAAACGGCCTCCCCAGCATATCGGTCCAGATATAAGCGGCGCGGCGGGCGAAATTCTCGACGGCGTATTTCTTTTTTCGCCCCTTGGGCGGGGAAAAGCATTTTATTCCGTCATCCGCCGCCGCATCCAATAAGGTCAACAGCCGATTCAATTCCGCCAAATAGGGCGCGCCGCGCGTCTTTTCGAATTCCGACAATTGCGGAAATTCCGTTTGCGGCGGCACCGCTCCCAATCTCAATGCGGCGAAATACAAATCGGAGGAAATATCGGCATATTCCGGCCGCGCGAGAAGCTCCGCGAAATTCGCAATCCGCTTTTTCAGCGCCCGGTATTCCTTGCGGGAATTCGCCCGCATTGCGCCGTCGTCATTGTCGATTGCCGTATCTGCAAGATAGCGCCAGCCAATTACGCGAATTTCCTGCGCCATTTTCGGCGCGGGCTCGTCGAAATTGAATTTCGCGGTCAATTCGGAGAGAAATTCGTCGGAATACGCCTTATCAATAAGCGCCCATTTATCGGATTTCGGATTTTCTTCGGTCATAAATGGCAAAATCCGAGAATTCTCCGATTGGATCGGCTTCAATTCCAGCGCCGCTATCATTCACGCGCTACAGGACACGAACCTTTCGCTTCGCCGGTGTTGGCGCCGGCGTCTCTGGCGCGAATCCCATTTTCTCAGGTCTCGGAATTCTCGGGCTGCGCCCTTTACTCGGATGCAATTTCCCCACCGATTTTCCGCCCGCGCCGGCTAATTTGACAATGACGGCGCTTAGCGCCTCACTCATACGCGCCGAGCCTTGGCGCAAATGTCCCGACTTGGAAATTACGGCGTCGGTCAATATCCCGAACGCGGCCTGCATCGCATCGCGGATGCGATCTTCGTTTCTGCGCCGCAAATGCGGGGCCAGTAATGCAATCGCGCGGGCTGTCGCCGCTTCGCGATAAGCGTCGAAGGCGGCGCGGGACTTCGCGTCTGAGAAGCCGAGCTTCACCGCCGCGCGGACAACGCCGGCGAATTCTTCGTCGCCAAATTGACCGGAAATTTGCTCGGCGATTTTTTTGGCGGTTTTTTCGAAGCCGAGTCCCTTCGCGGTTTCGTCGGCAAGAGCGGATTCCGCTCGGCTTTCGGCTTGGCGGAATGTCTCGCGGATCAGGAATTCGAGAAACGCGGTCTTATCGGGGAACCGACCGTAAAACGCCCCGACTGAACACCCGCCGGCCTTGGCGAACCGAGAAACAGAAATCTCCTCGAAATCCATCCCGCCGAGCAGGCTGTGGGCCGCTCGATAAAGCGCCAAGGTCTTGCCGTCTCTTAGGCCAGCCTGAATGCGCTTGCCGCCCCGCCGCCTGTCGGCGGAGACCCGAACAAGGCCGGATTTCTTTGGAGAGCGAGACATTCATTAGTCCGATGGCGGCGATATAGAATTAGAATTCGGATTCTAGTCATGTCAAGCGGCTGTTCAATCCTTACCGGAGCAACCTACGGGTCAGCGGACGACAGCAAGTAACCGGCCGTTCGCATCTTCGACGATGCCTTGTTTCGGCTGCAAAGTTTGGTCGACGGTCTTCAATTGTCCGACAAAACGCCGCGCGCCGCTCGCATCCTCATATATGCCGACCGCATCCGTATCCCCGAAATAGAGATAGTAGAGGCCCGTGAATTTGTCGCCTTTCTTGAACGCGGCGACGCCTTGCGAGGGCCGGGATCGGATGTCAGCCGGCGCCGCGACTTCACCCTTGAAATTCGTCATCTGTGACGAGTCAGGCGGCGTGACAACCCCATGGCCCCAAGTCGAATCCTCCGGATAGCGAATGAAAGTGAAGCTTCCCAGTAATTCGGCGCCGTAGCTGTAGCGCATCTTGCCGACATACACTTTCGTGCCCGGCGCGCCAGCATCAGGCGCGTGTCGGCCTGTCAACGTAACGCCGCTGGAAACGATTTCGGGTTGAAGGCGGCTCCATTCGAGCTTTTCCCTGACCTGCATCGCCAAAGCGTCGGCCTCTTTCGCCATTTCGCGCGCCCTTGTCGCTTCATCGCGTGCTTTTTCTACGAGCTCGTGTAGCCGCGCATCCGGCAACGCATTGGGATTCGGTTCAGGCCATTGGAAATAAGCGCCCATAGCGACAGCATTCGTCGGCTCGCCGCCATAAGAGGCTTGCGGGCCGAACAAAGCCGCAATCGCTGCTACAACTTTTAGCGCTCTGACGTGCATGACCAATCCCCGTTTTGCTAAATGCTCGCTGATTCTGTCGAATCCACGTCGCCTAGCGAACGACGCATATCGTTCTTTAATCCGCGAATGCGCCGCGCCTCATCCTTCCGCCCCTGGCGGAGAAGCGCACGCTTGAAATCCTCCAGCGCTTCCGTACGCTCCGAATCTACCGCGAAAGGATCAGCGGCGATTTCCGCCACATGCTCGACTTCGGGCCACGCCGCGAGGGGATCGCGCCGCGCCGCGTCCTCCTGGCCGAGCGAAAAGGCGCGCCTAATCATATCCCTTACCAAGGGCCAGTCAGGAGGCGGGGCCGGAATGAGCTTTGGCGCCTTGACGACAATCGGCGCAAATTCGGCCGGATGTATCCAATAGAGCCCGCAATCGTCGGGCGCTTCGTCCGCGCCGATCATTCCGTATGGAACCGCGAAATAGAAGCGATCCGTGATGCGCATCGCGCGGCGCCGTTTCTCCGGATTCGACAACTCTCTTTGAAAATCCGCGCGGCTGACTTTGACTTCGATAGCCGTCCTGTCGTCGCGGCGCGCGTGGCTCAGATTCACCAACAGGCCGTCGATTTTGTGGATCGAACGGCCGCGCGATTCTGCCTCAAGCGGAAACTCGCGAAATAGAACGAATTGGCCCGGCCGGCGGGTCGTAAAGTTCCGCTCCAAAATGTCCAGAATATCTGTCGCCGTCAGCCGCGCGGCTTCGGCGATGAGGTCTTGGGGCATTATCCGTCCTCTTTCGGTCCAAGCGAATCGGTCCGATGCAAGAATAGGGTATATATACCCTAGACCGGATTGACCGTTCCTTAATCCCTGACGGCATGGATTGGGAAAAGGTCGTCGGCGAGAATGTGAGGCGCTTCCGCAAAGAATGCGGACTGTCGCAAGAGCGCCTGGCGCTCAGCGCCGATCTCGACCTACGCTATCTGGGCGGCATCGAACGCGGCGAATATAATCCGACCGTCGCAGTGCTCGGGCGCCTCGCGGCGGCGCTTGACGTTCACCCAAGGGACTTTTTTGACGAAACGAAATCTTGATGCGAGCTAGCCACTCCACTTTACGAAAAAGCGGCGACTAACGAAATTCCCATCAAATAAACAAAACAAGAGGCAGGCCGGAGCCTGCCTCTTGATCTTATAAAAGATTTTGTGCCCTTAATGGGCTTGTTAACGGATGGTCCTCGATCCCTGAGCGGCTAAGCTCTCAAGAACATCCGCTTGTAATATCCATCGTCTTTCCAAATATTGCAATCCTCGAAATTCGGCGATTGGGGAGGTTTTGATGAATGCTGCAAATGCTAATGGGAGGACTCGGCTCGGCCTCGATATGGGCTCCAACTCAATTGGGTGGTGCCTTCTCGGAATCGACGCGACTCGCAATCCGACCTCAGTCATAGATTGCGGCGTCCTCTTATTGACCCCGAATCAGGAAGCGGGCCGCGATCCCCAATCCAATGCGACCTTGGCGGCTGACCGGCGTGTGAAGCGTTCCATGCGCAAGAGGCGAGACCGATTCTTGCGTAGACAGAAACGCTTGATGGAAGCCCTCATCGCCTCGGAGCTTATGCCGAAAGATGAGGCGAAACGGAAAGACCTCGAAAAACTCGATCCTTATGAATTGCGCGCGCGGGCTCTGGATGAGCGGTTAGAGCCGAGCGAGCTTGGCCGTGCGTTGTTTCACCTTGGGCAGCGCCGAGGCTTCAAATCGAATCGAATTGCAGATGGCGATGACAATGAAAAAGGCGCGATGCGCGCCGGTATGCGTGCGCTTGAGGCGGAGCTTGAAAAAGAAATCGACGGCAAGCCTTCGCGAACTTTGGGCGAATGGCAATTCCTGACTCTCCGCGAGCAAAACAGAATCATCAACGACAAAAACGCCACAAAGGAACAGAAACAGGAAGCGCTGAAAACGCGGGAAGGAGTCAGATTCCGGCCGCGAAAAAATGGCGCCAAGATTGAATACCCGCTCTATCCGAACCGCGAGATGATTGCCGCCGAATTGGCCGCAATCCTTGAAAAGCAAGCGGCCTTTCATCCACAAGTTGATGAAAGGCTTCGAAAGAAGCTCGCTCGAATCATCATTGAGCAACGCCCCCTAAAACCTCAGCCAGTCGGCAAATGCACATTCAGGCCAAATGAGGATCGCGCGCCGAAAGCTTTGCCGACATTTCAGCGCTTCCGCGTTCTAAGCGACCTTGCAAGCTTGCGGATCGAAATTCCGGGAGTGGGGTCGCGGCGATTGACCCTTCAAGAGCGCGATGCGCTGGCGAACAAATTGATGATGGCGCGCTCGTCTGCAAAAGTCGAGTTTGAAAAACTGCGAAAGGCTTTGAAGTCGTTTCCCGAAGGCGCGCGGTTCAATTACGAAAAGCAGGATCGAAAAGGATTCGATCCCGACCTCACAACGACGGCTGTTGCCGCTAGGTTCAAGAAACACGGATTGGAAAAAGGCGCCGAAGCATGGTGGCGGGCTTTGCCGAGAAGCCGCCAAACGGAAATTGTCGAGAAACTTATCGCCGAGGAAGACGCCGACGCCCTCATTGATTGGCTTGTATCAAATATTGGAGTCTCCGCCGACATTGCCGAAGCGCTGTCCGACGCGCGCTTGCCGCAAGGCTATGGAAGCCTTGGACGGTCGATGCTGACCAACTTGATTGACGTGATGGAAAACGAATCGATTGAAGCAGTCGACCGTTCGACCGGAGAGATATTTGCAGCGCCTCTTGGGTATGACGAAGCGGTTGCGCGCCTTGAGCTCCACCATTCGGATCATCGGCAGGAAGGAAACCTTGCTAAGCTTCCTTATTATGGCGACGTGATGAAGCGCCATGTGATCGAGCGCTCGTCCGCGCCGGAAGGAAGTCAGGAGCGGCGGGGCCGGGTGCCAAACCCGACGGTTCACATTGCGCTCAATCAGGTGCGCAAGCTCGTAAACGCCATAATCGAAACGCACGGTGCGCCAGATGAAATTGTCATGGAGCTTGGGCGCGAACTTAAGTCGAATCAAAAGAGCAAGGATGAATACAAGCGAAAACTCAACGATAACACAGCCGCAAATGAGCGACGCAAGAAGGACGTGCAAGCGCTCAATGACGAATATGGCCTTGGCGTTGAATTCAACGGTGAAACAAAACTTCGGCTCCGCTTGTATGATGAACTTCCGCCTGACGAGCGGGTCTGCGTTTACACTGGAAAGCCAATAGGCCGCCAAGATCTGTTCACCGGAGAAATCGAAGTCGATCACATTCTCCCGTTCTCAAAAACCTTGGATGATTCGTTTGGAAACAAAGTGCTCTGCGCACGAGACGGAAATCGCCGAAAAGGCGTCCGGTCGCCGGCGGCAGCCTTTTCTGGCGCTGATTTGACCGAAATAGCGGAGCGCGCCGAGCGGCTTTTCAAATCAAAGGCATGGCGCTTCCAGCCTGACGCAATGGAGAAATTCGAGGAGCGGCGCGATTTTATCGACCGCCACCTTGTCGATACTCAGCATTTGTCACGATTGGCTAAAGATTATCTCGGCTATGTCTGCGACCCAGATAAGGTTTGGGCTGTTCCGGGTAGGATGACGGCGATGTTGCGTGGTCTCTGGGGGCTCAATCAGGGGCTATTGCCGGATCATAATGCGCCAACCGGAAAGAAGAATCGGAACGATCATCGCCATCATGCGGTTGACGCTTTCGTTATTGCGTGCACGCATCGGGGGATGCTTCAGGAAATCGCGCGCCGCTCGGCTATCAATGAGGAACAAGACGGTGCGCGTTTGTTAGATCGAGAGACAATTCCGGAGCCATTCGACGGATTCCGAGCAGCGCTCCAAAGCAAATTGCAAGCCATCGTCGTCTGCCACAAAGCCGACCATGGGCTCGATCCGAAGGCGAAGGGCAAAGCGCAAAAAAATCGATTTGGTGTGAGCGCCGGGCGATTGCATGAAGAAACGGCTTTCGGTCTCGTCAGAGAAGAAATTGACGGCAAGGAATTCAACCTTGTCACGCGAAAGCCCATCGCTGCGCTGACGCCAAACGAAATTGACCAAGTGCGCGACAGGGAATTGCGTGAAACGCTGCAAGGATTGCGCGACTCGATTGGGGGCGAAAAGAAAAATCTCGCCGACGCGCTTGCGGCTTTCGGTTCTGAAAACGGCATTCGGCGAGTGCGTGTTCTGAAACGCGATGAGTATCGCGTAATTTCGCATGGCGATGGCCACAAGAAAGCCTATGCGCCTGGCGAAAATCATTGTGTCGAAATTTACGAGACGGTTTCGGGCGAATGGGCGGGCGAAGGGATAACCGTTTTCGACGCGCACGCTGTTGCTTTCCGCCCAAGTTGGCGGACTGGCGAGCCTACAGCAAGACTTGTGATGCGGGTTCACAAGGGCGATCTGATCGAGGCCGATTTCGACGGCGCAAGGAAAGTTTACCGCGCTTACCGCCTTGAGCCATCCGCCAAGCGGCTGCGTTTGGCCGCCCATAACGAATCGGGCGCCCTTGAAAAGCGCCACGCCGATGAGGCTGACCCCTTTCGGTGGGTATTCGCGACCTATGCGCGGTTGAAAGAAGCAAAAGCGAGCCGCGTTCGGGTTGATGCGCTCGGCCGCGTGCGTCCCGTTAAGGATAAATAGCGCTCGCCCTTCGGCGCCGATCGTGCATCGAACCCGCCATGGCGGGCCGTATTCTCGAAATAGCCGCCGATGGGCGGCACCTGTCCAAGGATCGGGGCTTTCTTGTTGTTCAAGAGGGTTCGGTCGAAATTGGCCGTGCTCCGCTCGACGATCTTGTCGCGGTTATCGCGAGCGCGCACGGGCTGACATTTTCAAAAAATCTGTTGGTGGCGCTCGCAGAGCGTGATGTGAGCCCCGTTTGGTCCCTCATTTGAATGGAGAGTCCGTCATAGAGGAGACGGACGATGAGGAAGTCGAGATTCACCGAGGAACAGATCATCGCGATCCTGACCGAACAGGAGCGCGGGATGGCGACGGCGGAGG
>JBGSNB010000204.1:0-2926 GCA_041739835.1 Parvularculaceae bacterium
CCTCCGCCGTCGCCATCCCGCGCTCCTGTTCGGTCAGGATCGCGATGATCTGTTCCTCGGTGAATCTCGACTTCCTCATCGTCCGTCTCCTCTATGACGGACTCTCCATTCAAATGAGGGACCAAACGGGGCTCACATCACACCGCACAGATTGGAAAATACCGGGAGGGCTTTCCCGAACTCTCAAAGCCTGCACAGGGAAAATGGCTGCAGGACGATTATGTCAAGTTTCTCAGATTCGCGCAGATGAAAATGGATGGCGGCGAATTCGAGTATCGTGACGCGAATGGGAATATCCAATCGATTAAGATTGAAGGCGTTGAACGGGGGGCGGTGGCGGTAATCACGAATCACTCGTGGCTCGATAATCCTACGTTTAGAGGAATGCGCAAATCTCTGCTCAATAGCTTTGACCAAATTTACATCCTCGATCTGCATGGCAATGCGAACAAGAAGGAAGCCGCTCCTGATGGCGGCGAGGATCAAAATGTATTTGACATCGAGCAAGGCGTTTCTATCGCGGTGTTCGTAAAATCCGGCCAGGAGGGCTGTTTAGTTCAGCATGCCGATCTCTGGGGTAAGCGACTGTCAAAGTATGTCGGCGCGGCTAATGCTTCACTTGGAACTCTAAAATGGCAGAAACTTGAGCCGGCTGAACCCGACTACATGTTGGTCCCGTATGATCTTGCGCGTGCAAGAATTTATCTCGGGCTCTATTCAATTCCCGAAATTTTCTCGCCAATTGGCGACCCTGTGCCGGGCTTTGCTACCCAACACGATGATTTTGCGGTCTCGTTTTTGGGAGAAGAAGCAATCGCGAAGGTGCACAGTTTTCTCGAGAGTGCTTCTGAATCGGACGCTCGTAAGAAGTTTACACTGTGCGCTCAAGCGCAATGGAATTATCAAAAGGCCAAAGCGGAGCTTTCGCGGCTGAATTTGACGTTGCTCCAGCAGCAGATCACTTATCGACCCTTTGATAATCGGTGGACGATTTGGGATCGAAACGTCGCTGTTCACCGTCGATTGCGCGTTAGCGGTCATTTGGTTGCAGAAAACACCGCGCTTATCGTAGCAAAAAATGCAAGCGCGATCGGCTCCAAAACATATGACGGTGTGTCAGTTGGCGCGAAACCGGTAGAATTGAATTATTTCCGACGAGGTGGCGAATATATTTTTCCAATCTACTTGTACGACCAATCGGCTGCCGAGCCAGCCGCCAAAACCGAAAACCTCTCCCCCGCCTTTCGCACCTTTCTTGACGCCCACTACGATCACCATTACTCGCCGGAAGAAATTCTCGGCTGCATTTACGCCGTGCTGCACGCGCCGACCTACAGATCGAAATACGCCGAGTTCCTCAGGATCGATTTCCCGCGCATTCCGTTTCCGGAAAAATCCGCGGACTTCGACGCCCTGTCGAAGCTCGGCTGGGACCTCGTTCAGGCGCATCTGTTGAAAAAGCTGCCGCGCAAGGGTCTTGCCGATTTCAAGGGCAAGGGCGACCGCATCGTCTTGAAGCCACGCTACTCGCCGCAGGAACAGTCCGTCTTTATCAACCCGGACCAGTCGTTCCGACCGGTGCCGCAAGAAGTCTGGGATTTCCACATCGGCGGCTATCAGGTGCTCGACAAGTACCTTAAATCCCGCAAGGGTCGCGAATTGTCGCTCGACGAGATCACCCACGTCGCCGCCGTCGCCGACAGCCTTGCTTTCACGATCGACCAGATGGGGAAAATCGACGCTGCCTATCGCGCTGCGTTTCCTGATATGGACTGAGCAGCAAAAGCCACGAATCGCATAATCTAAGGCCATGGCGCGTTTAACCCAGCAGAATCTATTCGGCGACACGCCTCCGCAGGGCGAGCTTTTCGCAGCGACCCCGACGCCCGCCTATGCGCCCGACCTTGACAAGGTGCGTCGGCGACTTGAACGCATTCTCGCCGAGGCGCGAGCGGCCGAGCCGCTTTGCGCCGATTTTGAGGAGCATTCGCTCTATTGTGCGGCGTTCCCTAGCCTTCTGCGCCTTCTCCCCGACGCGGAGGCTGCGCAATATCGTCTCGATTTCGAGGCGGAGCTTCAACGGCTCGCCGTCGCCGCCTGAACCCCTACCCCGCCGTCTTCTTCATTCCTTCAAGCGCCATCACGCGGGCGTTCCAGGCGACGATGTTCGGATAGTCGCCGAGCGGCAGGTCCATGCCCTTGGCGTGGGTGAGGCCGGAGCCGACGGCGAAATCGGCGAGCGTCGGGCCTGATCCGACCAGCCACTCGCGGCCCTGGAGCGCGCCGTCGAGATAGGCCGCCTCGCGATTGAACTTGACCAGCGACGCCTCGACGATCTTCTCGTCGGCGGCGCCCATGCCGAGCATGCCCTTGACGAGCCGCTCGAACTGGATCGGCTGGTAGGCGGGCGTCCAGTGCGCGACGTCCCAGAACAGGTACTGGTTCACCGCGTCGCGGCGGGCGCGATCTTCCGGGTAAAGATCGTTCTTCGTCTTCGACGCGAGATGGATCAAGATCGCGTTCGATTCGCCGAGGATCTTGTCGCCGTCTTCGAGGAACGGCACGCGCGCCGCCGGATATTTCTCCTTCACCACAGGGTCCATCGGCCGCACCGGCACGCATTCGACCGGAACGCCGAGATGCGCCGCGACGGCGAGCGTCTTGCGGACATTTTGCGACAAGGGCACGCCGTAGATTTTGATCGCTGACATGATTTTCTCCTGATTTTGCGTTTTGGCCGCTCTCGGCAGGGAGACGCGCGGCAGGCTAGGATTTCGACATCGCCGGCGCAATGATCGCGGCCGCGGTCCCGCATCACGCCAATGTGAGCGACCGCCATCTGAGCGACAGGCAGGAGAGACCGGCGTCGAGGCGGCCGATCTCGTCGACGGCGAGCGGCGCGACCTCAAACCCGGCGCGCGCCAGC
>JBGSNB010000210.1:0-4019 GCA_041739835.1 Parvularculaceae bacterium
CGTGACCGACGCAATCGTCAGCCCGCCGCTGGTCGCCGCCATACTCGGCGGGATCGTGCTGTTCGCAGCCGTCAAGCTCTTCTGGGGCGCGGCGCTGTGGGCGAAGCGGTCCGAACACCGGGTCGGCGATCGCTGGGGGCAGGAAACGGTCGAGGTGACCGAATGGTCGGGATCCGGCGGCTATGTCTCGGCCGGCGGCGAATTGTGGCGGGCGATTTCGAAGGACCCGCTCCGCGCCGGCGACCGCGTCGTGGTCGCGAGGGCGAAGGGGCTGACGCTCGAGGTCAAGAAGGCCTGACGACGAAGATGAAGAAGATGAAGACGGCGCGTAAGACGTAAGCGGCGGAAACGCCCAAAACCAAAGGAGAAACTCATGCCTGATTTCGGCGTCCTTGGGATCCTGGCGTTCCTGGCGATCTTTGTGCTGACGAATGTCGTCAAGATCCTGAAGGAATATGAGCGCGGGGTCGTGTTCACGCTCGGCCGCGTCGGCCGCAAGGCGGCGGGTCCGGGCCTCGTGCTGCTCGTCCCCGGCATCCAGCAGATGCGCAAAGTCGACATGCGGACGCTCGTTCACGACGTGCCGGCGCAAGACGTCATCAGCCGCGACAACGTTTCGGTGAAGGTGAACGCGGTCATCTATTACCGCGTCGTCGATGCGGTGCGCGCGGTCGTGCAGGTCGAAAATTACATGGCGGCGACCAGCCAGCTCGCGCAGACGACGCTGCGCTCGGTGCTCGGCAAGCACGAGCTCGATGAAATGCTGCAGGAGCGCGACAAGCTGAACAAGGACATCCAGGAAATCCTCGATCACCAGACCGAGGCCTGGGGCATCAAGGTGTCGAATGTCGAGATCAAACATGTCGACGTCGCCCCGGAAATGATCCGCGCGATCGCCAAGCAGGCGGAGGCCGAACGCGAACGGCGCGCCAAGGTGATTTCGGCGGAAGGCGAAGAGCAGGCGGCGACGAAACTCGCCGAGGCGGCGACGATCCTTGCGACCTCGACCGGCGCGATGGAGCTGCGCTATCTCAGCGCGCTGCAGGAAATCGCCACGGACAAGACCAACACCATCGTCTTCCCGTTCTCGCTCGGAGATCTGGCGCGCTCGCTTGCCGGCGGCCGTTAGGGCGGCGGACCTGTTGGTTCGGCGCAACACCCGGTGAGAACCGCCAGCCGCGGCTGGCGGAATTGGTAGATTCAGGCCCGCGCCGCCTCGCCTAATGACGGTTTCGTGCGTATTCTCCCGACCGATTGGACGAAGACCGCCGGAAAAAGGCGGCTCATCATCAGGGAGGAAGTATGAACCACCGCCTTCTGGCGAAAGCCTCGATTATTGCGCTCGGCATCGCCGCCGCGCCGACCGCCGCCCTCGCGCAGGGCGCCTTTGAGTCGCTCCGCGACGAAGTCCTGGTCACGGCGACCAAGAAAGCCGACGCCGAAAATGTCCAGGATGTGCCGCTTGCGGTCACCGCCTACGGCGCCGAACAGCTTGACGCGCTGAAGGTCCGCGATCTCGGCAATCTCAGTTATTCAATGCCGAATGTTCAGCTTGAGGATGTCGGGACGTCGCGCGGCGTCGCAAACTTCTCGATCCGGGGCCTTGGCATCAACTCTTCGATCCCGTCGATCGATCCGGCGGTCGGGGTGTTCGTCGACGGCGTCTATCTCGGGCAGACGGGCGGTACGGTGCTCGACATTTTCGACCTTGAATCCGTCGAAGTCTTGCGCGGTCCGCAAGGCATTCTCTTCGGCCGAAACGTGACCGGCGGCGCGGTGCTCTTGAACACCAAGCGCCCGAATCTGCAGGAGGCGGAAGCCTCGTTCAAAGGCGCCGTTGAAAGCGGCCTCAGGGGAACCGGCAACAACTATTATGCGATGGGCGGCTTCAGCGCGCCGCTGATCAAGGATACGCTCGCTGCGCGCATTTCGGTCTATTACAACAATGACCGCGGCTGGCATAAGCGCTATCTCGGCGGCCCGAACATTCAGGCGGCTGTGAATGCGATCGGCGGCGGGGTCGCGATTTTTGACAACGGAATCGTGGTTCCCGGCGTCAATCCGATGGGCCTCATGTTCAACATCGCGACCAATCAGCCCGACGCCTTTGTCGATTTCGGCAAGGCCGAGACCTGGATGATCCGTCCATCGATTCTCTGGCGGCCGTCGGACAATGTCGAGCTGCTGGTCAAGTACGAACATGGCGACAGCACCGGCGACGGGCCTGCGTCGCAGAACCATCCGGGGTTCCTGCCGTCCTTCGATACGATTGGCGGCGTTCAGGTTCCGCCGACGCCGATTGCAAACCCCTTCTTCTCGGCGCCGAAGGACAGCTTCATCTTCTCGATCGACGAACCCGGATCTTACGAATTCGTCTGGGATGCGGTGACGGCTGAACTCGACATTGATGTCGCCTTCGGCGACGGAACGATCACCAACATATTCGGCTGGCGCGACACCAGCGGCGCGACGCGCAGCGATATCGACGCAACGCCGCTGTTCCTTTTCCACGCGACCGCCGATTCGGGGTTTGAGCAGATCTCCAACGAACTTCGATATGCGGGCAGGTTCTTCGACCGCGTCGATGCGACAATCGGATTTTATTATTTCAACAGCGACCAGTTTTACGAGGAAAAGCGGTTCATCCTCGGCGGGCTTCGCCGCCTGCAGGGCGGCGGGCTTCTCGACACAAGGCAATATGGCGTCTTCGGGCAGCTCGAATTCGATCTGACCGAAGCATTCTCGCTGATCGCCGGCGCGCGGTACACGAATGAAAAGCGCGACGCCGTGCTCGTCAATCTCGGCCTCAACAATTTCCCGAGCACCGGCGGTTATGCCGGGGCGTTGTGCTCTGTCGTCGCCGGAACCTGCCTCGGCAGCCCGGCGCCGATCGCGCCGTTCACCGGCTCGGACAAATGGACCAATGTCACGCCGAAATTCGGCGCTCAGTGGTCGCCCCGTGACGATCTCAATCTTTACGCCCACTGGACGGAGGGCGTGCGATCGGGCGGCTTCAATCTGCGCAACACCGGGACCATCAATCCCGCCCTGTTCTTCAATGCGTTCGACGAAGAGACCGTCAGGACCATCGAGGCGGGATTGAAGGCGCAACCGCTCGACGGCCGGGTTCAGATCAACGCCGCAGCATTCCGGACCAAGATCGACGACATGCAGCGAGAACTCAATCTGCCCGATCCGGTCGCCGGCGTGAACCAATTCATCCGCAATACGGCCGATGCGACAATTCTCGGCTTCGAAGTCGAGGCGCAAATCTTCCTGACGGATGATCTGGTTGTGACCGGCAATGTCGGCCATCTCGACGGGGATTATGACAGCGTCAATTTGAACCTGAACTCGGACTTCATCGACAATGTCACCGGGACGGCGACGACGACTGGGCAATTCAATCCGCCTGGCGACACCGAGATCATCGACGCGCGCGACCTCGCTCTCATGATCCCGCGACTTGCGCCGTGGACCTATGGCGCCGGCTTTATCCACAATCTCGCGCTTTCCGGCGAGACATCGGTGACGACGCGGTTCAATTATTCGCATCGCGATGACAATGCCTTCACCGACAACAATCTCGGCATCCTGCAGGGCGCCGACATCATCGACGCCAGCGTCGCGCTCAATCTTGGCCAGGCGACGCTCTCGATTTACGGCCAGAACCTCCTCAACGAGGTCACTCACGGCGGCGAGACTCAGTTGACCACCGGCATCGGCGCCGGCACCTTTGCGCCGCTGAACAAGGGCCGCGTCGCCGGCGTCGAGCTGCAGGTCGGGTTCTAGCGCTTGGCGGCATTCAACAAGACAGAGCCCCCGCCTTGGCGGGGGCTTTTCTTTTGTCGGCTCCGGCGCAAGAAGGCGCGCCATGGAGCCCGTTGAAACCGTCGATGCGCGCGGCCTCAGATGCCCGCTGCCGGTGATCCGGATGGAGGCGGCGCTGCGACGGTTGCCGCCGGGCGGCCAGCTTCGCGTGATTGCCGACGACCCCGTCGCCGCTGTCGATATTCCCC
>JBGSNB010000214.1:0-1620 GCA_041739835.1 Parvularculaceae bacterium
GTCACGACGACGCCCGCTTCGCCGTCAAAAGCGCGAATCGCGCGGGCGGGATCAGCGCCGACGATCACGAGCGTCGCGTCGGACAACGCCGTCCGCACCGCCGGCCAGATGTCCCGAAGAAACCACAATGCCGCATCGACATTCGCCCAGTAATTCATTGCGCCGACGAAGGCGACGGTGAATGCCTGCCCGCAATCGCCAGCCGGCGTGAAATATTCGGCATCGACGCCGTTGCAGAACCAGCGGACTTCCTTCGCCGCGCCATCGCGAGACCCGAGAAGATCCGCTTCTTCTTCGCTGATCGCGAAGGTTGCATCGGCCCAGTTAATGATGCTCGTCTCGGCGGCGGCGAGCAGGCGCCCTTCCCTCGCATAGACATTGCGCATCGGCCAGTTGCGGCGGCGGGCGTATTCGGTCCATTTGGCGCTGTCCGCGTCGCAGAGATCCACAATGCGCGGCGCCGACGCAGCGCCGGCGATATAGGGCGCCATCGCTGAAGAAAAGGCGATTTCCGCAGCGAGCCCGACCGCCCGCGCGCGCGTCACCGCATCGCTGATCCGGCGATCGCGGTAATAGGAAAAGGTGAGCGGCTCGCCGGCGACAAAGCCCGCCATGCTGCGCAAGGCCGCTAGCCTGCGGTCAAGGGGAATGAGCGTCACGCTCTCGCACACGGCCTCGAGATGCGCGCGGTGCTGAAGATCGCGGCTGTCATCGACAAACGCCGCAAGATGCACGCGAAAGCGCCGCGCAAGATGCTCCAGCGTCTTCCAGGAGCGGATCTTGTCCCCCTTGTCGGGCGGATAGGGAATCCGGTGCGCAAGGTAAAGGATATGCGGCGCGCTCATGGAAAATTTCGCGCGACGATCGGGCCAAGAAAATTGGCGACCGGCAGCGGAAGTCTGCGCCAGACAGAGACGAGACGTTCGAATTTCGGGTTTTTCGGGCTGAGATTGGGGAGCGACCTGGCGCGAATGAGCGCGACATGGGCGATGACGGGCGCGGCGTCAAAACCCCAATGCGCCTTCGTTTCCGCATGCGTCGAATTCGCCTTGCTGCGGCCGAAATCGAAAACCTTGACGCCGCGACCAACCGCCCGGCGCATCAACGAGTAGTAAAGAAAATCGAACGCGCGCGACTCGCGCGCCCTCGCGCCCGCGCCGACGTAATATGGCATGACGCGGTCCTTGCGCCAGAACGAGAGCAGTCCCGCGACCACCGCGCCGTCATTCTCGACCAGAGCGATCTCCGCCTCCTCGCCGAATCGCGCCAGCAGCGCGTCCAGGAAGCGCCTCGGCATCAACGGCGTTCCAAGGTTCCTGACCGAGGCCGCGTAAACGCGATAGAACGCCGCGACATCATCCGTGATGCGCTCGCAATTCCCCGCACCGTCTTCGGAGGGCAGGGATTTGCGCACTTCGGCGCGGCGTTTGCGCGGCAGACGCTCCAGAATTTCGCCGGCGTCGTCCGGCAATGTTTTCTCGAACGAAACATGGTGGCCTGTCTTCTCGGCGTATTGGCCGCCCGGAGCCGCGCCGCCGCGCAGTTCGACGTAATTGACCTTCAGCGCGCGGCCAAGCTGCAGCGCATGCTCGCCGAGCGCGCGCACCGCCTCCGCATCAT
>JBGSNB010000225.1:0-6015 GCA_041739835.1 Parvularculaceae bacterium
CTGGGACGGCGGCCGTCGCGGTCGCGCTCGGGCCGCGGAGAGCGCTCGCCGCGCGCTTTCAGCGATTCCCCCGCCTCGGCGAAAAAGTCGCCCAGGTCGAGTTCGTCGATCGATTCCGCGCGGACCATGTCGAGGATCGCCCGGTAATTCTTGGCGTCCGCCGGCGTCAGCAGCATGAAGGTCGTGCCCAGCCTGCCGGCGCGTCCGGTGCGGCCGATCCGGTGGACATAGTCCTCCGCATGGAAGGGCGCGTCATAGTTGAAGACGTGGCTGACATCGGGAATATCGAGGCCGCGGGCCGCGACGTCGGAGGCGACGATGAACTTCACGTCGCCGGCGCGGAATTTCTCGATCGTCTCGGTGCGGAAGGATTGCGGCAGGTCGCCGTGGATCGCGCGTGCGTCATAGCCGTGCTTTTGCAGCGACTTGGCGACGACATCGACGGTCGATTTGCGGTTGCAGAAGATGATGCCGTTGCGGACTTCCTCGCGATCGAGCAGCCGGCGCAGCGTCATGCGCTTCAACTGGTCGTCGCTGGAAGGAAGGCGGATGATCAGCTGCGTGATCGTCGCGGCGGCGGTCGCTTGCCTCGCGACGGCGATGCGCGCGGGATCATGCAGGAAAGTGTCGGTGATGCGCTGGATTTCCGGCGGCATCGTCGCCGAAAAGAACAGCGTCTGGCGGGTCATCGGCGTCAGTTTGAAAATCCGCTCGATGTCCGGGATGAAGCCCATGTCGAGCATGCGGTCGGCCTCGTCGACGACCATGACTTCGATGCCGTTGAGAAGAAGGCGTCCGCGCTCGAAATGGTCGAGCAGGCGTCCCGGCGTCGCGATCAGCACGTCGACGCCGCGCGTCAGTTTGGCGTCCTGGTCGCCGAAGGAGACGCCGCCAATCAGCAGCGCCATCGTCAGCTTGTGGTATTTGCCGTATTTCTCGAAGTTCTCGGACACCTGCGCGGCGAGTTCGCGGGTCGGGCAAAGAACCAGCGTGCGCGGCATGCGCGCCTTGGCGCGCCCCTTGGCGAGGCGCTGGATCATCGGCAGGACGAAGGCGGCGGTCTTGCCGGTGCCGGTCTGCGCGATGCCGAGAACATCGCGGCCCTTGAGGGCTTCCGGAATGGCGGCGATCTGGATCGGGGTCGGCGTCTCGTAACCGGCTTCCAGCACGGCTTTGAGAATATTCGGCTCAAGGCCGAGGTCTTCAAACGTCATGGGTCTCTTTCGTGCAGCTCAAAGCGCCGGCCGTCTTCGCGGGAGACGCTTTGATGGGTCAGCGGGATCGGGTTCAACGCCCCGCTCTTCCGCTGAGAAGATAAGCGATGCGCCATCTGGGGTGTGTCGCGGCGGCTTTTGGCTGCGTCGTCTTACGCATTTCGACGTTTTGGCGTCGGCTGCGCGCGCATAAGCTGCGACAATCCCGGGCGGCAGATAGGTCTGTTGCCCCGCGAAGTCAACGATTTCGCGGTTAATTGCGGGTAAAGGCTTGGCGGTGTGGCCGAAAATCAGCGCAAGGACGGCTTTTACCAGATCCGGACGCGGTCTTCGGGGGCAAGGTAAAGGGCGTCCTCCGCGGTGACGCCGAACGCGTCGTACCACGCGTCCATGTTCCGGACGACGCCGTTGACGCGGTATTGCGCCGGCGCATGCGGGTCGGTGGCGATCTGGTTCTTCAGCTGTTCGTCGCGCACGCTGCGTCTCCAGATCTGCGCCCAGGCGAGGAAGAACCGCTGGTCGCCGGAAAGGCCGTCAATGACCGGCGCCTCCTCGCCGTTCAGCGACAATTTGTAGGCGTGATACGCCATCGAAAGACCGCCGAGATCGCCGATATTCTCGCCCATGGTGAGGCCGGGATTGACCGGGAAACCCTCTATCGGTTCGTAGCCGGCATATTGCGCGCCGAGACGGTCGGCGCGCTCCTTGAAGCGCTCGGCGTCCTCGGCCGTCCACCAGTCGCGCAGCACGCCGTCGCCATCAGATTTGCGGCCCTGATCGTCGAAACCGTGGCCGATCTCATGCCCGATAACGGCGCCGATTGCGCCGTAATTGACAGCGGCGTCGGCCTTGGGATCGAAAAACGGCGCCTGAAGGATCGCCGCCGGGAAGACGATCTCGTTCAGCGTCGGATTGTAATAGGCGTTGACGGTCTGCGGCGTCATTCCCCATTCGCTGCGATCGACCGGGCCGCCAAGGCGCGCGACTTCGAATTCCCATTCGTATTTCTGCGCGCGTTTTGAATTGCCGTAGGCGTCGCCGGCGACGACTTCGAGCGCGGCGTAGTCGCGCCATTTGTCCGGATAGCCGATCTTGGTGGTGAACTTCGACAGTTTTTCTTCCGCTCTCGCGCGCGTTTCGGGGCTCATCCAGTCGAGAGCGCCAAGACGCTCATCGAGCGCGGCGCGCAGATTGCCGACGAGATCGAGCATCATCGCCTTCGAGTCGGCGGGGAAATGGCGCTCGACATAGATCTTCCCGACCGCCTCGCCGAGCGCGCCGTCGACCGCCGCCACGGCGCGCTTCCAGCGCTCTTTCTGCTTCGGCGTTCCGCGCAGTTCGGCCCCGAAAAAGGCAAAGTTCGCCTCGTCGAACGCGGCCGGCAACACATCCGCATTGGTGTTGAGGAGATGGAACTTCAGATAGTCCTTAAGCGTCGCGGGCGGCGTCGCGGCGAGAATTTCGGCGGTGCGCTGCACGGCGTCATCCTCGCGCAGTACAACCTCGCCCAGCGCGCCGAGGCCGGCGCTCGCCAGCATCGTTCGCCACGGCGCTGACGGCGCAAAGGCTTCAAGCTGCTCGATCGCTTTCAGATTATAGGTGAGATCGCGATTTCGGCGCTTGGCCGGCTCCCAGTGAACGCGCGCGATCGCCAGTTCGAGATCGTAGATGCGCGCCGCGGCGCCGGCGGCGTCCGCAAGGCCCGCCAATCTCAGCATCGTCTCGATATGGGCGCGATATTTCGCCTGTTTGTCGGAGAATTTTTCCTCCAGATAATAATCGCGGTTCGGCATGCCGAGACCGGCTTGCGTGACATAGACGGCGTAGCGATCCGGCCGCTTGGCGTCGGCGCCGATGAAAACGCCGATCGGCGAGCGCGCGCGCAAGCCGGGATCTAGGAACGCGGCGAGAATCTCCTCATGCGTCACGAGCGCGTCGACGGCGGCAAGATCGCCGGCGACCGGCGCAAGGCCTTTCGCCTCGATCGCCGCGACATCGATATAGGCGGCGTAATAATCGCGGATTTTTTGCGTATCAGATCCGGCCGGCGCGCGCGCGTCCAAGCCCTCGACAATCGCCTTCAGCCGGTCTTCCGACCGTTCGGCCAAGACGGTGAACGAGCCATAGCTCGAATATTCGTCGGGGATCTTGAAGGTCTTCAGCCATTCGCCGTTCACATGCGCGTAAAAATCATCGCCCGGCCTGACGGTCTGATCCATGGCCGCGAGATCGACGCCGAATGCGCCAAGCTCCGGGCCCGGGGCCGCGGCGCTCGCTTTAGCGGCGTCGTCCGGCGCCGCGTCTTTCTTGCCGCAGGCGGCGACGGCGATAAGGGCGATACCGAGAAGTAGGGCCTTTTTCATGGATGCTCCGCTGATTTCGACGGCGTCCTGCGGTCCTAGGATTGAACGGGAACAGTGGCAAGCTTGCCGATAGTCGGCCGCTCGCTTGCCGCCGCGAGGCGATTGCGCCATTTTCGCCGCGCTGCGCCGCACCGGAAAGACCAGAGACAATGGACCTTCGCACCGTCATCCGCACGATACCGGACTATCCAAAGCCGGGGATCATGTTTCGCGACGTGACGACGCTGCTTGCCGACGCGCGCGGATTTCGCCGCGTCATCGATGAACTGGTGCAGCCGCTGGCCGGCGCGAAGATCGACAAGGTCGCGGGCATCGAAGCGCGCGGGTTCATTCTCGGCGGCGCGATCGCGCATCAATTGTCGGTCGGCTTCATCCCGATCCGCAAAAAGGGCAAGCTCCCCTTCAAGACGATCGGCGAGCGCTATGAGCTTGAATATGGCGTCGACGAGGTCGAGATTCACATAGATGCGGTGAAGAAGGGCGAGAAGATCCTGCTGGTCGACGATCTGATCGCGACCGGCGGCACCGCCGGCGCGGCGATCCGGCTGCTCGAAAGGGCGGGTGGGGAGATCGTCCTGTGCGCGTTCATTGTCGATCTGCCCGAGCTTGGCGGCGCCGCCAGATTGCGCGCCATGGGCAAGGACGTGGTTTCGCTGGTTGCGTTTGACGGACACTGAAACTTCAGCAGTAGGACGCCGCCATGACGCTTTTTCTCTTCGGTCTCGTCGTATTTTTCGGAACGCATTTGTGGACGGCGTTCGCACGCAAGCCGCGCGAGGCGCTGATCGCCAGGCTCGGCGCCGGTCCCTATAAAGGCCTCTATTCGCTGGTCTCGATCGCCGGGTTCGCGCTGCTGATCGTCGGCTGGCGCGGCGCTGACGCCAGCGTCGTCTATGCGCCGCCAGCGTTCCTGAAGCACGTCGCCTATCTGCTGATGCTGATCGCGCTGATTCTCCTGGCGTCGGCTTACCTGCCGAAGGGAAAGATCGCGGCGGCGGCGCAACATCCGATGCTCGCCAGCGTCAAGGTCTGGGCGTTCGCGCATCTTCTCGTCAATGGCGAGGTCCGCTCGCTGATCTTGTTCGGCGCCTTTCTCGCTTACGCGATCGTCGACCGTATCGCGGTGAAGAAGCGCGGCGCGCCGACGCCGACGGCCGGGCCGGCGGTCGATGACGCGATCGCCGTCGCAGTCGGCGCGGGCGCATGGGCCGCGATCTATCTCGCGCTGCATCCCTATATCGCCGGCGTCGCGCTCAGCCCCTGATCACTCGGCAGGCGGAGTATCGGGAACCGGCGGCTGCTTCGTGAAATAGAGCTTCGAGGTGTCGTAGCCCATCGCCTCAAGCCTCGCGAGCGCGTCGGCGCGCGACTCCTCGGAAATGACCGGCGTTCGCGCAAGAATCCACAGATACCGCCCGGAGGGCTCGCCGACGATCGATCGCGAATAATCCTCGGTGAGGTCGAGGACCCAGTAATCGCCCCAGAACGGTCCGAAGAAACTCACTTCGAGCCTGGCGTTGGTCGCCGGATCGACGACCCGCGCCTTGCCGTTGGCGACGCGCGCCTTGCCGTCCGGCGCGCCGACGCGGCAAGTGTTGACGACGCGGATGAGGCCGTCGTCGCGCCGGCTGTAATCGGCGGTGACGCCTTCGCAATTCTTCTCGAAACCGTTTTCAAGTCTGGCGATTTCGTACCAGCGCCCCTGATAGCGATCGAGATCGACCGCCGGGACGGCGGCGAGGGGTTCGGCGGATTGGCGATTGACGGGCGGCGAGGCGCAGCCGGCCAGAACGGCGAAGGCGGTCAAGGCGATCACAATCCGCATGGAAACTCCCTGCTTTTGTCCCATTCCGGGCGCCGCCATTGTGCGGCGCGCGCCTTACCCTATACTACGCAACTGCAACAAGGGCGGTTCTCATGTCGCAGCAAAAGTCGACAAAGCGCGTCACCACGGCGGATATCGCCGCGCGCAAGGGCGGCGAGCCGATCGTGTGCCTGACCGCCTATGACGCGCCGACCGCCGCGATCCTCGACGCGCATTGCGACCTTCTGCTTGTCGGCGATAGCGTCGGCATGGTCGTGCACGGGCTTCCCTCGACTGTCGGCGTCACCATGGAAATGATGATCCTGCATGGCCAGGCGGTGATGCGCGGATCGGAGCGCGCGCTCGTCGTCGTCGATATGCCGTTCGGCAGCTACGAGGCTTCGCCGGCGCAGGCGTTCGAAAATGCGTCGCGACTGCTGAAGGAAACCGGCGCGCAAGCGATCAAGCTCGAAAGCGGGCGTTACGCCGCCGAAGCGATCCGGTTCATGGTCGATCGCGGCGTGCCGGTGATGGGGCATGTCGGTCTTCGCCCGCAGGCGATCAATGTCTATGGGGCGTTCAAGGCGCGCGGCCGCACCACCGCCGAGCGCGCGGAAATCCTCGCCGAAGCCGA
>JBGSNB010000232.1:0-2178 GCA_041739835.1 Parvularculaceae bacterium
CCTCCGCCGCAACCGCGGCAAGGTCGGTCGCTTTCACCTTGTCGGTCTTGGTCAGCACGATCTGGTAATTGACCGCCGACTGATCGAGCAGGGTCATCACCTCGGTGTCGATGTCCTTCAGGCCGTGCCGCGAATCGACGAGGAGACAGACGCGCCGCAAGGTCGGTCGACCCTTCAGATATTCCTTGATGAGGCCCGACCAGCGTTTCACGTCTTTTCGCGCCGCCCGCGCATAGCCAAAACCCGGCAGGTCGACGAGGCGGAGCCGGCCGCCGAGATCGAAGAAGTTGATTTCCTGCGTTCGGCCCGGCGTCGTCGACGCGCGCGCCAGGTTCCGGCGGTCGGTGAGCGCATTCAGGAGCGACGACTTGCCGACATTGGAGCGGCCGGCGAAGGCGATTTCGCCCGGCCCTTCCGGCGGCAGTCCCTCCATCGCGACGACGCCAAGCATGAAGGCGCAAGGTCCGCAGAAGAGCAAGCGGCCGCGCTCGATCGCTTCGGCGGAGGGATCGCTCACGCTATTTCTTTTCGAGCGCGGGTTTTTTCGGCTTGAGGAACGGCAGGCGTTCGCCCCAGTCGATCGACACGCCGTTGCGCTTCATGATGTACCATTGCTGCAGCACCGACAGCACCGTGCTCCACACCCAATAGAGGACGAGGCCCGCCGAGAACGACGCAAACAGGAAGACGAAGATGATCGGCATCATCGTCAGGATTTGCTGCTGCATCGGATCGGCGGCTGGCGGATTGAGTTTCGTCTGGAACCACATGGCGACGCCCATCAGCAGCGGCAGGACGCCGATGCCGAGAAAGGCGCCGATGAAAGGCACCGACACCGGGTCGTAGGGAAGAAGGCCGAACAGGTTGAAGATAGAGGTCGGATCGGGCGCCGACAGGTCCTTGATCCACAGCATGAAGGGCTGGTGGCGGATCTCGATCGTCACGAACAGCGTCTTGTAGAGCGCGTAGAAAATCGGCATCTGGATCAGGATCGGCAGACAGCCGGCGAGCGGATTGATCTTCTCGCGCTTGTAGAGCTCCATCATCTCCTGCTGGAGCTTCATCTTGTCGTCGCCGAATTTCGCCTTCAGCTCTTCGAGCTTGGGCTGGACTTTCTTCATCGCCGACATCGATTCGAAGGCCTTGTTGGCGAGCGGGAACATCAACAGCTTGACGACCAGCGTCAGCAGCAAGATGGCGACGCCGTAATTCTTGATGGTGTCGCCGAAGAAGTCGAGCAGCCAGAAAATCGGCCGCGTCAGGAAAAAGAAATTCCCCCAGTCGACCGCCTTGTCGAGATCCTTGATGCCGAGCCCGCCCTTGTCGACCGGCGCCTCATAGGCGCGAAGGATGTCGACATCCTTGGCGCCGCCGAAAATATGCGAGGTGATCTCGGCGCTTGCGCCCGCCGCGACGACGCGCTCCGCCAAAGTGTAATTGGCGCGGAAGATCGGCGCGTCTTGCGTCCCGACATTCTTCAGCGTCACCGTGAACGGCTCGTTCTGCGGCGGAGCCGCAGCAGCGAGCCAGTATTTGTTGGTGATGCCGACCCAGCCCTGTTCGCCCGCGGTCTCGACGACCGCCGTCAAGGCTTTCTTGTATTTGCGCTCATAAAGCGATTTGCCGATGACCGCGACCGGACCTTCATGCAGGATCATGAACTTTCCGGCGTCGGCGGGGATGCCGCGCTGCACGACAAGGCCGTAAGGCGTCACCTTCGCGTCCGCGCCGCCTTCATTGCGCACGGTCTGCTTCACCGTGAACATGAAAGTGTCGTCGACTGAATAGGTCTTCTCGAAGACGAGCGCGCCGACGCGCGCGGTCAAGGTGACCGGCGTCGCGTCAGTGAGGCGCGCGCCTTCCGGAGCGGACCAGGTCAGCGCTTCGGTCAGCTGCGAGGCGCCGCCGGCGCTGGCGACAAAGCCCTGTTCGACATAATGGCCGTGCTCGGCTTCGCGCGGGCTCAAGAGACGGATCATCGGGCTCTTGGGATCGAGCGTTTCGCGGTAATTCTTCAGCGAGAGATCGTCGATGCGGGCGCCGGCGAGATTGATCGAACCCTGAAGGCTCGGGGTGTCGATCGCAACTCGGCCCGGCGCCTTTTTCAGCGCCTCTTCGGTCGGCAGGGTCGGCGGCGCAGCGCTCGCGGCGGCGATGTCGCCGGTAAGATTGGGCTCC
>JBGSNB010000236.1:0-1777 GCA_041739835.1 Parvularculaceae bacterium
CGCGCGCACCCGACGGCGCGCGGAGTTTTTCAGTCGAGATCGAACCGCACGAGACCGGCGCAAAATTCGAAGCGGTGGTTGTCGAGGTCGACGCCGCCTGCGGCCCCGCGCCCGATGGATTCGCGCTTGAAAAACGCCAGGGCGCCGGCTGGATCACTATCGGCGCCTGCGTCGCGATTGCAGACGGCGCCGTCTGCCGATCCGGCGGCCATACGCTCGACCGCATGAGGCTGACCGTGATTGCGCGAAGCGGCACGCCGGTCGCAATCCGTAAAATCAGCTTGCGCTGATCATTGCAACTTCATCCGCAACCTAAAATTCTTGCCGTGCGCCAGATCGCCGGCGCCGACCATATATCCATCGTCGTTCAGCGCGAGGTTGAGGCTGAAATTCATCCTCTGCTGGCCATAGGCCGCGCCGCCAGTGCCCGCCAGCGTTTCGCCGGTCAAGGCAAGGTCAAGCACATAGACATCCATTGGCGTCCTGTTGCTGGTCATGACATGCCAGGCCGAAGCTTGGCCACTTAGGTCGACCTTCTTGGGCACGAGGCCGATGACGGCGCCCACATTGGCGATCGCCCATTTTTCATGACTGTATTGTTGTTCGATCGCACTCACTTTTTGCGCATCGTCTTTGGCGGCCGCGATCGCCTGATCATAGGCGGCCGGCATCATCACTTCGATCGTCAATCGCTCCGCCGAGGCCAGCATCGCGCGCAGCGCCAGATTCTGGGTATCGACATTGTCGCTGGTCAGCGCCTGCGATACGCAGGCGCGCAGGACCGTCTGATCATTGCCTGCAACCGCCGCCTCGATATAGGCAGCGCGCAAGTCGGCGTCCGGATCCGAACAGTTCGCCCTCCAATCCTTGATTTTCTGCGCGCGCTCCTGAGGCGTTTCCGCATTGGCGGCGCCGAAGGCCGCAGCCATCGCTGCAAGCGCAACCAGAATTCGACGAAAGGCCATGTTCACCCCCGCTCACTCGTAAGTCTGCTGTCTGCGCATTCTGCCCATCGCGCCGCGGACGTCAAGGAAAGGCTGCGCGCAAGTCGACCGCAAGCGAGAGACCGATCGCTTCAACCCGATGAGGGGTGCGGCCGCGCGGCGAATATGAAATCGAGCGGCTGGAAAACGCCGGCGGCGTCTCCTCGGTCGGCCTTTGCTCCTGCGCGACGCAAAACCGCTTCACGCTCTCCTTCGACGCCTTCCTGCAGCACGTCAACGAAGGCCGCATCGCCGTCATCGGCGGCTGACCCGTCTTGCGAAAGGCGACGCTCCGGCGCAATGTTCCGCGGCGCGGGGGCGGGGGGCGACGACGAACGAATTCCGTTATAAGGCGTTCATCAGCTATAGCTGGTCCGATCGCGCCGCCGCCGAACGGCTGCACCATGCGCTCGAGACCTATCGCGCGCCGAAAGGCGTCGCCGGCGCCGGCGTGCTCCATCCGATCTTCAAGGACCGCGAGGAGGAAGCCGCCGGTCATTCGATCGGCGCCGCGATCGAGGCGGCGATGGGGAGTTCCGAGTTCCTGATCGTCCTGTGCTCGCCGCGCGCCGCCGTCTCACCCTGGGTCAATCGCGAAGTCGCGTGGTTCAAGACGCATCGCGAGCCAAAGAAAATTCTTGCGGTCATCATCGACGGCGAGCCGATGGCCTCGGCGACGGCAGGGCGCGAGGCCAAGGAGTGCTTTCCGGCGACGCTGCTGCGCAAACTCGGCGCGGACCTGCAGCCGACGGATGATTTCGAGGATGCGCCGCTCGCCGCCGACGCGCGCGAAA
>JBGSNB010000248.1:0-1579 GCA_041739835.1 Parvularculaceae bacterium
CTGTGCTGCCTGCTCCAGCTGCTCCTCTTCCTCACACAGCAGCGCTATGGGCTGGCCGCCGGCTCGATCTCCTCGATCCCTCGCCGGTCGATATCGAGATCGAGGATATCGCCCACGGCCTTGCCCGCGTCGCAAGGTGGAACGGCCAGACCGCCGGGCCGCTGCCGTTCTCGGTGGCGCAGCATTCGCTGCTGGTCGAGGAATTCTGTGATGCGCTGCGCGCCGACTGGCCGGTCCGATGGCGGCTGGCGGCGCTGCTGCATGACGGGCCGGAATTCGTCATCGGCGACATGATCAGCCCGTTCAAGTCGGCGCTCGGCGACCAGTACAAGGCGATCGAAAAGCGCCTGCAGCGGGCGATCCACCTGCGTTTCGGCATGCCGGCGGACCTGCCCGCGACCGTCGAGAAGACGATCAAGCGCGCCGACCGGGCGAGCGCCTTTTTCGAGGCGACGCAGCTCGCGGGGTTCGAGTCCGGCGAAGCGACGATCCTGTTCGGCGCCCCTCTGGGCGTCCCTTCGGCGAGGCTTGTCATCGAGCCGACCGCCGCGGTGCAGCAACGCTATCTCGACCGCTTCGAGGTGCTGTTTGCCGATTTTGCGTGACCGCGAACGCCGGTAAACTTATCGCGACCTCAAGCCGGTGTGACCCGCGTCGTTCTATCCTTGGCAAGGATCGGGGGCCTATATCTTGGCCATGTTGATTGTATCCTCTCTCGCCGGCGCGGCGGACGCCTATGACAAGCGGCGTCCCGCGCGGGTGATTTCGCTGCTCTCCGAAGAGGAAGCCGCGCCGAAATTCGCCGGCCTCGATCCGGCCCGCCATCTGATGCTTTATGTCGATCGCGAAAGCTGCGCGGCGACGATCAACGACGCGGCGCGCGCCCGCGCCAGGGAGATCATCGATTTCGTCCGGGGTTGGGACGGCCGGGGCGATATCCTCGTGCACTGCAATCGCGGCGTCTCGCGCTCGACCGACGCCGCCTTCCTCATCATGTGCATGATGGAGCCGGGGACGTCCGAAGCCGCGCTGATGAAGCGGCTGCGCGCGGCGGCGCCGCATGCCGATCCCTGCCCGCTGCTCGTCAATTACGCCGACGAATTGCTCGGGCGCGACGGGCGGATGACCGATGCGCTCGACGATCTTTGTCCGCCCTGTCCGGCGATTTCGGCGCCCCTCGCCGAGGTTTCGCTCGCCGCCTGAAAGCGCCGGCGCTACAGTTTTGGGGCAAAACCGATTAGCCTCGCGCCGTGTCACCAAGCGCCCCGCCCGTTCAGATCGCGATCCTTCTCAACGCCGTGCTCGCCGTCGTTGAGGACGGCCAGCCCAAATCGTTGTGCGTGAAGCGCGCGGGCGGGCTCGGCCTGCCCTATGGCCCGTTCGATCCGGAGCGCCACCGCACCTTCGACCTCGGCCTTCGCAGCTGGGTCGAGCAGCAGACGCGGGTGACGCTCGGCTATGTCGAGCAGCTCTACACCTTCGGCGACAAGGGCCGCGAAGCGCCAGCCGCCGTCATTTCCGGCGGCGATGCCGAGGCGCGCGTTGTCTCCGTCGGCTATCTGGCGCTCGCGCCGGAGCC
>JBGSNB010000021.1:0-5803 GCA_041739835.1 Parvularculaceae bacterium
TTCATTCACGAGGAGGCGCCGGGCGTCGCCGGCGACCGCACACATCTTGCCGGCGCCGATCTCGAGATCGAGCTGACTGGCAGGGATATCCTGCGCCTTGAATATGCGACGACCCTGCGCGACGGCCCGGCGATCGATGAACGCGCCGACGCGATCCTCGCCGAAGTCAGCCATACCGGCGACCGCCTCGCGGCGAAGGCCTATTACAGCCGCGTCGAACCGGAGTTTGGGCTCGCGCAACAATCGTCTGCGACGGTCGGCGTCTTGCGCTACGGCGCGGAGGCGCGCTTCAAATTCGAAGAATTCGAAAACAAGGGCGGAACGACGCGCGGCGCGCGCTTTGTCGACGCCAAGGCCTATCGCGAAGAAAGCCTGACGACCGGCGCGAGCCGTGAGCTTGCCGAGATCGGCCTAAGGCAGGACTCGAATTCGACGTCCGGATCCATCGGACTGCGCGCGGTGCGCGAGGAGCCGCAGTCCGGCCCGCGGCGCGAAGGTCTGTTCGCCGTAACGGCGCTAAGGCAGCGGTTCGACCGGCTCGGTCTGTCGCTGCGCGCCGCGCATGAACGCCCGATCACCGGCGAGGATGCTTCGTCGCTATTCCCGACCAGAACCAGCGTCGGTTTCGACCAGCGCCTGTTCGAGGGGTTCAGCCTGAGTGCGACCCACGAGGTTCTCGACGGCGACGCCGTCTCACAGTCGAACACCACGGTAGGGCTGATCGCCGAGCCTTGGGATGGCGGCAAGCTGACGCTCGCCGGCGACCGCATTCTGCAGGATTCGGGCGAGCGCATCGGCGCAACTTTCGGCGTCGACCAGCAGGTCCGGCTGTCAAAAAACTGGAGCGGATCGCTCGGCCTTGCGCGCCGGGAAGATCTGAAAACGCAAGGCGCCGTTGACGCGCCGGACGATATCGCGCCGGACATACCGCGATCGCCCTTCGAGGAAGCCGGCGGCGCGTTCACGTCGCTTTATGTCGGAGCCGGGTATCGCGGGGACGCGACATCCGGCTCAAGCCGTTTTGAAATGAAAAAATCCGAGGTCGGCCAGCGCTATATGTTCGCCGCTGGCGCTGCGCGCGAATTGACGGAGCAGGTTTCCTTCGCGGCCGCCGGGCGTTACCAGGCGGACAACAACGAACTTCTCGCCGATGAACGCCGGTTCGACCTGCGCATCGGCGCCTCGTGGCGGCCGCATGATGAAGGGTTGATCATTCTTAACCGTTTTGACGTCAAACAGCGCGAGATCGATCTGGGTAGCGAAAGCTGGAAGGCCGTGCACAATCTGACGCTGAACGCGAAGGCGACGGACAGGCTGCAACTCGCGCTCAATCACGGCTTCAAATACGCCGTGCTGACGGCGGACGGCGTCACCCATGACGGCGTCACCGAGCTTGTCGGCGCCGAAGCGCGGTATGACCTCACCGACCGCATCGACATCGGTTTTCACGGCGAGGGGCTTTATTCCTTCAACGCCAGGACGCTCGATTATTCCTTCGGGCCGTCGGTCGGCTTTACGCCGGCGGACAATGTCTGGCTGAGCTTCGGCTGGAATTTCGCCGGTTTTGTCGACGAGGACTTCGCGGCGGCGGAATATTCCCGCGTCGGGCCCTATCTGAAACTGCGCATCAAGTTCGATCAATCGACGGCGAGCGGTCTCCTCAACGCCATTTCGCCGGAGCGCCGGCCATGAGCGGACCTGTCCCTCCCCGCACGTTTTTCGCCGACGTCCGAGCGATTTTGATCGCGCTCGCGGTTTGGCTCGCAATGACCGCGAACCCCGCAATTGCGCAAGTCACGGGGACGCTCGACTGGTCAACTCTCGGCGTCGCCGATGAAAACGCGATCGTGTCGGGGACGATCGCGACATCGGCCGGGGTCACGACAACCGTGACATGGTCGACCGTCACTGATGGCGGCACGTTCAACGCCTATGCCGGCAATAATTTCGTCTCCTACGAGGCGGCTGCGCAGGGCGGCTTCACCGGCTACGCGCAGGTCGGCTTCGACAACAGCCGGCAGGACGACGACGACAAGGTGACGGTCGATCTCGCCTTTTCGGAAGCAGTCGCCAATCTGCGATTCACCCTCACGGACATCGACCAGGGAAATTGGGACGATTTCGTCGAGGTCTTCTACGATGCGGGCGCCGGCTTCGTGAACGCGAGGACCGGCGCGTTCGCGACGCTCGGGCCTTCCGTCGATATCGACGACGAGAATTTCGGCGATGGTTGGGAAGGCGTCGCGGGCGCGGCGTCGAGCGCGACCGACGGCAATATCGCCTTCGATTTCGGAGCGTTGCAGATCACGGGCCTGCGGATCGTCTATTTCTCCGGCAATGACGCCGGCGGCGGCGGTTTCAACCCCGGCGGCCAGCAGATGGGGATCAGCGACATCGTCTACGACAAGATCATGCCGCTTTTGTCGGCGATGAAGTCGGTTTCGATGGTCGCTTCGAGCGGCGCCGCGAGCTTCGCGATCCCCGGCAGCGACGTCTACTACACGCTGACGGTGACCAATTCCGGCGATGGAATGGTCGATACCGACACGCTTTTCGTCGCCGATCCGATTCCAGCCGAGGTCGAATTCTACAACGCCGATATCGACGGAGCCGGCCCCGCCGCAGGCTCCGTCTACTTTACGCAAAGCGGCGCAGGTCTGACCTTCTCGCTCGCGACAGATGTCGCCTTTTCGGACCAGGTCGCAAAACCCGCGAATTTCGGCGCCTGCGCCTATGCGCCGACCGCCGGCTATGATCCGAACATCCGGCATCTCTGCCTCAATCCCAAAGGCGCGATGGCGGCTGGCGACCCCGATCCGACCTTCAGCGCGCAATTCCGCGCCCGGATCAAGTAGCGGCGGCGCTGCGCCGCCGATAAAAATTCGCGACGTCGGATCCGACATAGCCGCTCCCGATCGCCAGCATCGCATAGAAGGCGGCGGCGAGGAGATTTCCGAACCAGAGGGACAGGATTGTCAGCGCGGCGCCGGCGGCGCCAAGCGCCAGCGTGCCGATCGCATAGACCGGTAGGCCGCCGCGCCGGCTCGCCGCCGCATGACCCGCGGAATTCTCGGTGGTCCCGCTTTTCGGCGTCACTTCCCACACGGGTTTGCGGAAGAAGCCTTCGAAAGTCGCCTGGTTCAGCGCCCACAGGGTTCCCATGCTGAACAGGAGGTAATTGAGGGGAAGATAACTGATGACGCGCGGCAGGCGCAGCGGCGCGCGCGCCAGCGGATCCTCGCTCAGCGTCTTCTGCTCGAAATGACGGGTCGCGAGAGAGACTGCGAGCCCAGCCGTGTAGAGCGCTGTCGCCAGAATCGAATAGCCGTATTTCTCGGCGATCGAGAAATACGGCAACACCGCCAGAATCATGACCAGCGCGCCGATCGGCCCCCAGGTCAGATGAATTCTCATCAACAGGTCGAGTTTCGTCCGCCACGGCGCGTCCGCGCCGAGGATGCGGCGCGTGTAATGCGCGGTGACGCGGGTCCACCCCCGCTTCCACCGCATTTGCTGGCGCAGAAAGCCGTTGACGGTCTCCGGCAATTCCGAATGCAGGCGGAAATGATCGAGGTAGGTGATGCGCCAGCCCGCCAGGGTTGCGCGGATGGTGATTTCGACATCCTCGACTTCGCTGATGCAATTCCACCCGCCCGCTTCGGCGAGGGCGCGGGCCCGCCAGACGCCCGCCGTGCCGTGAAAGATCGGCGGCAGGCCCAGGCGCAAGCGCGCCGTCTGTTCAAACATCTGGTGCGCATCGAGCTTGTTCGCCTGCAGCCGCGTAAACAGCGACTTTCCTTCGTTGAGGTAGTCCCAACGCGCCTGCACCGCGCCGACGCCGGGATCGGTGAAGTAATGAATCGTGCGGCGCAGGAAGTCGGGCGGGATTATGAAATCCGCGTCGAAGATCGCAAGGAATTCGCCGCGCGCCCGCTCTGTCCCAAGCTTCAGCGCGCCGGCCTTGAACTCCTTGCGGTCCGGTCGCGCATAAAGATTGAATTCGATTTCAGGATACTGGCGACGCAACTCCTCGATGGCGCTGTTCGCCAGCGCTGAGGTTATGCCGTCGTCTGAATCATCAAGATACTGGATTTCAAGCTTGTCGGGCGGATAATCGAGCGCCGCGGCGAGGCGAAGACAGCGATCCGCCAGCACGCCTTCATTGTAGACGGGCAATTGCACCGTCACGCGCGGCAGGTCGGCATCGCCGAAGCGCGCCGCCGGCGCCGGGTCCGGCCCGCGGGACGCGCGATAAACAAAGACGAGGAAGAGATTATAAGCCGCCATCACCAGCAAATAGACGATGACGGCCGTTACGAAGATGACGAAGGCCGCTTCGGGAAAAGTCACGCGAAACGCTGAACCCCCATGTCGCCAGAACCCCCGGGCGGCTGAATAAGACGGCCTCGCAGCCGACGCAGGAATAAAGCCGACGCATCCGTCAGGACCGACCGCTAATCTGGATTGTTACATCCCACGCGAATATTTGCGACCATTAAAAGTCGCGACACCGCGCGCGCAAGGTTCATCGGAAAGGCGAATGGAGCGGGCGAGGCGATTCGAACGCCCGACCCTCACCTTGGCAAGGTGATGCTCTACCCCTGAGCTACGCCCGCTCACTGGCGTGCCGACGGTCGTCCCAACAAAGGCAGGGGCGCTGTCGGCGGGCCCGCTATATGCACGAGGCCTTTTGCATTGGCAAGGCGGTCCGGCGCAGCGATTCGGGGCTACTTGCGTCGGTCCCGCGCCTGCGCATAAACGCCCGGCGGACTGAAAAGGCGTGGGCGATGGCGAAGACCCGGGACGACCTCTTCACCTTTCTCGACAGTCTCGGCGTCGCCCACCGGACGGTCGAGCACCCGCCGATTTTCACCGTCGAAGAAGGGCGAGGCCACAAGGCGTCGATGCCGGGCGGCCATTCCAAGAACCTGTTCCTGAAAGACAAGAAGGACCGACTTTTCCTCGCGGTCGCGCATTGCGACACCGCGGTCGACATTGTCGCCTATGGCAAGGCCGCCGGATCGAAGGGGCGGCTTTCCTTCGGCAGGCCGGATCTCATGACCGCGACGCTTGGCGTGCTGCCGGGCGCAGTGACGCCGTTTGCGCTGATCAATGAGACCTCGCGCGCGCTGACGGAAGTTGCAGTCGACGCCGCGCTGCTGGTCTGGAAGGAAATCTGGTTCCATCCGCTCGGCAATGACGCCTCGACGGCGGTGACGCCCGATGGCCTTTTGCGGTTCATTCGGGCCTGCGGCCATGAACCGCGACTTCTTGACCTCGCGTCGCCGGCGGCCGGGCGTTGAAAAGCGAGCGCCGACCGTTGCGTTTGCGAGGTTCCGACCTCATTTAGGGGGCGCAATGGAGCATGAAACACCTATGGATTTACGAGCCGGATCGCCAAAACCCGCCAGCGCCGATCTGATCAAGAACGCGACGATCGAAACCTTCGAGCGCGATGTGCTGGAAGCGTCGATGGCCGGCCCGGTTCTGGTCGATTTCTGGGCGGAGTGGTGCGGGCCCTGCCGCCAGCTGACGCCGATGCTCGAAAAGGCGGTGACGGCGGCGAAGGGCGCGGTGCGCCTCGTCAAGATCGATATCGACAAGAACAAGATGCTCGCCTCGCAAATGCGCATTCAGTCGGTGCCGACCGTCTATGCGTTTTTTCAGGGCAGGCCGGTCGACGGATTTCAGGGCGCGGTTCCCGAAAGCCAGATCAAGGCGTTCATCGCCCGTCTCGCCGACATGGCGGGCCCGCCCGCCGGCGCGCCGGACTTCAAGGCGGTCCTTGACGCCGCCGACGCCG
>JBGSNB010000352.1:0-2029 GCA_041739835.1 Parvularculaceae bacterium
GCAAGGCAAGAGAACGCGTGCGCAAATAGGCCAGCCCAAACAGGATCGACGCGGTGAAGATATTCGCTCCCGCCAAATAGGCGAGATGACCCTGCTCGCGGAACGAATCGGAATGGGTGAGCGTGAAGAAGGCGGCGATGATCAGTTGAGCCGGCCAAGCGCCGAGGCCGGCGATCAAACGCTGAAAAACAAAGCCGCGAAACAAAAGTTCCTCCGCCGCCGCGGCGATCGCCAGTGTCGCCAATGTCGGCCCGACAATGGAAGCCCAGTCGCTGGCGATCCGCCAACTCACGACGCCGGCGATCCCCAAGAAAGCGGCCGGAAGCGCCATAAGCAAGAAACCGGCGCCTGCTCCCGCCAGCAAATCTTTGGGCCAGTTTCCATCGAGCGCGCCCAACAGTTCAGCCAAAGACTTGTGGCGCAAACCCTGACACGTCAAAGACGCAGCAATGATCACGGAGAGTTGCTGGTAGAGCGGGACGCCAGCGCTGCTTTCGCCCGCGATGATGATCAGCGGAACCAGCAAAGTCGCCAACAGGGCGAAGAAAATCGCGACCCACCAGCCGTTGCGAAGGCGCCGCTCGAGATTGAGAAACGGATGGGACGACATGACCGTCCAAAGCCGCCGTCTCGACGAGTTTGTCAATTGCGCTTGACGGGGCGGGTTTAGGGGGTCGCGCCGGCGTCGAGGGTGTTGGCCCGGGATTCCTTGTCGAGGCGCTTCATCGCCTTTTGAAGTTTCTCGAAGGCGCGCACTTCGATCTGGCGCACCCGCTCGCGCGAGACGCCGTAATCCTGCGACAGCTCCTCAAGCGTCGCCGGATTGTCCTTCAGTCGCCGTTCGGTGATGATGTGCTGTTCGCGTTCGTTCAGCGTCGCCATCGCCTGGTCGAGCAGCGACATGCGCACGTCATATTCGTTTTCGTTGACGAGTTTTTGTTCGGCGTTGACCGCATTCTCATCGACGAGCCAGTCCTGCCATTCGCCGCCGCTTTCCTCGGTCTTGCCGAGCGGCGCGTTCAGGGAGGCTTCGCCGCCCGACATCCGCCGATTCATTTGAACGACGTCATCCTGTCCGACGCCAAGCTTGTCGGCGATCAGTTTCACCTGGTCGGGATGCAGATCGCCGTCCTCGATCGCGTCGATCTGGCCCTTGATCTTGCGGAGATTGAAAAAGAGCTTTTTCTGCGCGGCGGTGGTGCCGATTTTGACGAGGCTCCACGAACGCAAAATGTATTCCTGGATCGACGCCTTGATCCACCACATCGCATAGGTGGCGAGGCGAAAGCCCTTGTCGGGATCGAAGCGCTTGACCGCTTGCATCAGACCGACATTGCCTTCCGAGATGACCTCGCCGATCGGCAGGCCGTAGCCCCGATAGCCCATGGCGATTTTGGCGACGAGGCGCAGATGGCTGGTCACGAGCTTTTGCGCCGCGCCGGGATCGGCATGTTCGGCGAAGCGCTTCGCCAGCATGTATTCCTCATCCTTCGCCAGCATTGGAAATTTCCGGATCTCTGCGAGATAGCGTGAAAGGCTTCCTTCCGGCGTCAGGGCGGGCGCGGCGACAAGGTCTTTGGCCATTAAACTCTCTGTTGGGTCCCCTCGGGCGTCCGGAGAAGGCGTGGACGCGCTTTAGAGCCTTCATATGGGGGCGGCGGTCCCGGTCGCCAAGACATCAGGCAGCGGGATAGTCGCCCGTTACTACATCCTTGATCTTACGGCAAAACGTCCGTTGAAGACCACCGGTCTGAGGGGGTCCCGTGTTCAAGAGCCTGTGACGCGGCGTCAGGTCAAAGCGCGCGCAGCGCCAAAAGAAGAGCGCCGAAATCGGCCGGCGGGGACGCTTCGAAACGCAGCGCCTCGCCGCTGACGGGATGCGCAAAGCCAAGCACGCGCGCATGCAGCGCCTGCCGCCACTTGAGAAACGTCCGTTCCATTGTCAGGTTGTTGAACTCGAGAAATCGCCGGTAGACGGGATCGCCCGGATCGGGGCGTTCGGGAGCGTCCAGGCCGGTTTCCTTTTTGA
>JBGSNB010000354.1:0-1628 GCA_041739835.1 Parvularculaceae bacterium
GGCCGGCGTTGCGGCCTGGCTCTGGACGCCGGCGGGCCCGAAATTCGACGCTGCCGGCGCCATCGAGGCGGCCGCGGCCTATGACGCGCGAATCATCCGGGACAAATGGGGCGTGCCGCATATTTACGGGGCGAGCGACGCCGATGTCGGTTTCGGGCTCGCTTACGCTCATGCCGAGGACGACTGGAAGACTTTCGAGGAGGTGATCCTCTTTTCGCGCGGACAGCTTGCCGTCCGCGCCGGCAAGTCGGCCGCGGTGACGGATTATCTCGTCGCAGCGCTCGGCGCCAATGAAGCGATCCGGGCGCGATATGCGAGCGACCTTTCGCCCGAAACCCATCGGCTCCTCGAAGCCTATGCGGCGGGCCTCAATTATTATTGCGCGGAAGAGAAACGACGTTGCGCGCGCGGCATTGCGCCGGTTTCGCCGCAAGATATCGTCGCGGGATTTGCGGCAAGAGCGCCGTTTTTTTACGGGCTTGAAGAGGAACTGAAGAAGGCGTTCGAGGACGACACGACAAAGGCTGCGGGCCTCGACTGGCTGAAATCGGCTTTTCTTCGCGTGAAGCCGGAAACCGAACTGGGGTCGAATGCGATCGCGGTCGCGCCTCCGCGCTCGGCGGATGGCGCCACGCGGCTGCTCGTGAACTCGCATCAACCCTTCACCGGGCCCGTCGCCTGGTACGAAGCGCGCGTCAAGTCGGCGGAGGGCTGGGACATGATCGGCGGCGTCTTTCCGGGGGCCCCGGTCATCCTGCACGGAGTCGCGCCGGACCTCGGCTGGGCGTTCACGGTGAACAAGCCGGACCTCGTCGACATTTATGATCTCGAAACGGATCGGATGAAGCGGCCGACAAAATATCGCTTTGACGGCGGATGGCGGCAATTCGGCCGCGGCACGGCGAAATTCAGAGTGAAGCTCTGGGGTCCGTTCAGCCTGCCCGTCTCGCGTCCTGTCTATCGCTCCGTGCACGGACCCGTCTTCGAGACGCCGAACGGCTGGCGCGCGGTCTCCTTCGCCGGCGACGGCGACATACGCGCGATCGAGCAATGGCGGCGGATGAACCGCGCGGTCAATTTCGACGACTGGCGCGACGCCATGAGCCTGCAGGGAATTCCATCGTTCAACGTCGTCTTCGCAGACCGGGGCGGCCGGATCGCCTATTTCTACAATATGGCCGCGCCGGATCGGTCAGCCGACTGGGATTGGTCGATGCCGGCGCCGGGCGAGCGCGCCGACCTTGTCTGGCAAGGCATGTTGCCCTTCGGCTCGGCGCCGAGCGTCATCGATCCCGCATCCGCCTTTGTCGTCAATGCCAACAACGAGCCCTGGCGCGCCTCCGCCGTCGAAGACAGCCCGAAGGCGGAGAATTTCCCTGCGCATCTCGGCATTCGTGCGCGTTCAACCAACAGAGGTCTGCGGCTGCAGGAGCTCTACGGCGCCGACGCGATGATCACGGGCGAGGAGTTTGTCGATTACAAGATGGACGACGACTATGCGGAAGAGTCGAATTTGCGCCGCCTGATCTCGGCGACGCTGGCCGATCCTGCGATCAGCGGCGATGCGTCCTTGTCGGAGGCGCTTGAAGCGCTGCGCGGATGGAGCGGCGGCGCGGATCGCGCTGACC
>JBGSNB010000058.1:0-10195 GCA_041739835.1 Parvularculaceae bacterium
GGTCGATGCCGCTGACGGAAACCAGTGGCATGTCGCCGTCGACATGGCGCCCGGCGCGACGCCGCCGAAAGGCGCCGTCATTGAGGCGACGCGCATGGCGCCCGCCCCGCGAAAATCTGACCTGACCATCGCGGGCGTAGCCGATCGTCATGGCGGCCACTATTCCGACGAATTCCATGCCGACGCCGATCCGTCCGCCTCAGTCGAATTCCGACTGGCGCACAAGCGCCGCCTCGAAGCCCTTCGACGGACCGGGATTGTCGACCGCAATGACGATGGAACCTGGCGCTTGCCGGATGATTTTCTCGAGCGCGCGGCCGCGCATGAATCGGGGCGCTCGCTCGCGCGCGTCCGCGTGCTTTCCTGGGTGGCGCTTGAACAATTGCCCGGCGCATCGGCGGAGACATTTCTCGATGACGCGCTCGAAAGGCGGATGGCCTTCGAACATGTTCGACACGGCTTCGGCGCCGAGCTCGAGAATGCGCTCGCCGCGCGGCGGCGATGGCTTCTCGCTCAAGGCATCGGCCGGGAAGGAGAGGAGGGCTTCGCCATCGATCGCGAAAGCCTGCGTTCGCTCGCCCGCGGAGGGATTGACGAGGCGGCCGGCCGCCTGTCGCGTTCGCTTGGAAAAGAATACGCGCCAGCCGCTCTCGGCGGACGGATCGAAGGCGTCTACCGGCGGCCGATCGACCTCCCCGCCGGGCGGTTCGCGCTGATCGAGAAATCGAAGGAATTCACGCTTGTTCCGTGGCGGGACGTGTTGGAGCGTCGGCGCGGCCTTGAGGTTTCCGGGGTGGTTCGCGGAGGGGGCATAACCTGGTCCTTCGGGAAAAATCGAGGCGGACCAGCGCTTTAGCGGTAGCGCCCAGGCGTCTACGATTATACCTATTGAGCAACAAATTGGAAATATTGTCATTTGAACGGAAACGGCCTATATGGAGGAACGAACAAGGAGCCGCACTCATGAAACTCCAGCCCATCGACCGGGCGCCCCGGAGCGAAGCCCCGCCCGCCTTTCCCTTCGTCGGCGGCGATTACGGCATCACGGACGAAGAAGGCCTCGCCATGGCGGAAGCGGCCGTGAACCTTTTCCGGCTTTGGGGACTCACCGACAATGAGGCCCGCACGCTCCTCGGCGGCATTTCGATCGCGACCTATAATCGCTGGAAGCGTGGCGAGATCGGCCGGCTTAACGTCGATCAGAAGACGCGCCTTTCGGTGCTCATGGGCGTCCACAAGGCGCTCCGGATTCTCTACACCGAAAATGCGCGCGCCTATGCCTGGATCAAAAAGCCGAACCGCGCCTTTGACGGCAAGGCCCCGCTTGAGATCATGATGCAGGGCCAGATCATGGATCTCTTCGACGTGCGGTTTTATCTCGATGCGGCGCGCGGATGAGGGAGCCGCGCGTTACGCGCCTTTCCTGGCCAAGAACGCACCGGATCATCTCGACGCGGCATCCCCCGATCGATCTCTTCGAAGACATCGCCGACCCCGCGAAATGGGATGCAATCGCTTCGGCCGAGTCGAAATCAAACGCGCGCGTCGCCGCCAGCATTGGACGGCTGGAGCTTGTGCCGGCCGAGCGGCGCGTCGGCGGCGCGGGATCGAGTTATGTCATGGCGCCCTTTGTTCATATCAGCCCCCGATTCAAAGGACGCTTTCATGACGGATCCTTTGGCGCCTATTACGCCGCGAACCGGTTCGAGACCGCTGTCGCGGAGACCACCTATCATCGCGCCATCTTCTATTCAGATGCGGGCGAGGAGCCCGGCTGGTTCAGCCAGTTCCGCGAACTCATCGGCGCGGTTGACGCCGAGCTGCATGACATTCGCGGGGATGAGGAATTCGCGGATTGCCTCGATCCGAACAGCTATGACGCGTCGCATGCGCTGGCGCGACGTCTCCGAGCAAACGGATCGAGCGGCGTTGTCTATCCAAGCGTTCGCGACCCGGAAGGCGAGTGTTTCGCTGCGTTCTGGCCGGACGTCGTCGCGGTTCCAAAGTTCGGAAGGGCGCTCGCTTATCACTTCGACGGCGAGCGAATCGACTTGGTCAGGGATGAGGGGCGCGGCGATGTATGGAGGCTGGTGTAGTCCGAAAGAAGTCCGCCAGTCGCTAAATCGACCCAACTAAGGTCGCGAAAAACAATGCCGAATCTGCAATACGCTATGGAAGCGATACATTTCGCCAAGAAGGGGAGCTGATGGCGCTACATCCTGAATTTCCTGCCTCTCCTTATGAGGAACTCGACCCCGAGGTCCGCTGGTTCCCGGCCGCTGAGGAGCTTCGGGCGACGGCCTACGAAAAGCTGTTGCCTCCGCTGGTCGCCAACATCCGCAAAGAGGTCAGCGACTGGCGGGCGAGCGGCTATGTCGGCGCCTCGCCGACATCCAAGGCCTTGCTCGACTGGTGGTTCAAGACTGATCACCTGGTCGAGAACGCCGACGGCTCGCAGTCCCAGTTCCGATACTACTTCGCCCAACGCGAGGCGGTCGAAACGGTCATCTGGCTTTATGATGTTCGCGGCGCCCGCGACCGGCATGATCTGATGCGCTTCGACGTGTCGGGCGCCGTGTCCGCCAACATGTTCGATGAGGCGTGGCCGCGCTTCGTCGTCAAGATGGCGACCGGCGCCGGCAAGACCAAAGTCCTCTCGATCCTCATCGCGTGGAGTTACTTCCATAAGCTCTATCAGGCGGACTCGACGCTTGCCCGGAATTTCCTGCTGATCGCGCCGAACATCATCGTGCTTGATCGCCTCCGGACCGATTTTGACGGCCTTCGTATTTTCTTCAACGATCCGATCCTTCCCGAAAACGGATACGCCGGACAGAACTGGCGCGACGATTTTCAGATCGCGCTGCACATTCAGGATGACGTGCGCGTCGTCCGCCCGACGGGGAACATCTTCCTCACCAACATCCACCGCGTCTATCTTGGCGAGGTTTCCGAACCGTCGCTCGAAGATGACGACCTGACCGACTATTTCCTGTCGCCCTTCGGAGACAAGCCGGCGGGCAAAACGACCGACAGCAAGGTCGATCTCGGCGAGATCGTCCGCGAAATTGATGAACTCGCCGTGTTCAATGACGAGGCGCACCACATCCACGACAACAAGCTGGCGTGGTTCAAGTGCATCGAGGACATTCACCACAAACTGCTGCAGAAGGATTTGCAACTCGCGCTGCAGATCGATGTGACGGCGACGCCGCGGCACAATAACGGCGCCATTTTTGTGCAGACGGTCAGCGACTACCCGCTGGTCGAGGCGATCGCGCAGAATGTCGTGAAGCACCCCGTTCTTCCGGATGCGGCGAGCCGGGCTAAGCTGCACGAGCACCAAAGCCCGATCATCACCGAGAAATACGCCGACTATCTGCGGCTCGGCGTTGAGGAATGGCGCAAGAGCTACGCCGACCACGAAAAGCTCGGCAAGAAAGCCGTGCTGTTCGTGATGGTCGACGACACCCGCAATTGTGATGAGGTCGGCGAATATCTCGCTAAAATCTGTCCGGAGCTCGCAGAGGGCGTGCTCGTCATCCACACCAAGCAAAATGGCGAGATCGCCGAAACGGCGACGGGCAAGAAGAAGGACGAGCTTGAACTTTTGCGCAGGCAATCGAACGAGATCGACGGCTGGAAATCGCCTTACAAAGCGATCGTCTCGGTGCTGATGCTGAAGGAGGGCTGGGACGTCCGCAACGTCACCGTCATCGTCGGCCTTCGCGCCTACTCCGCGCAAAGCAACATCCTCCCCGAGCAAACGCTCGGCCGGGGCCTCCGCCGCATGTATTTCGGTTCAGACGCGCGCGAGACGGTGTCGGTCATGGGCACGCCCGCCTTCATGGACTTCGTCGAGTCGATCCAGAGCGAAGGCGTCACCTTTGAGCGGGTGCCGATGGGCCCAGGCGAGCCGCGCGGCGCCGACGCGCTCACGATCGAAGTCGACAATGAGAACCCCGCCAAGGACATCGACGCTCTCGACATCGCCTTGCCCAAATTGTCGCGACGCTTCACTCGGGAATTTGTGGACCTTGCCGAGCTCGACCCCTCCGCGTTCGGCAATGCGAAACTGCCGCTCAAATCCTTCACGCCCGAGGAAACGCGCGAGATCGTCTTCAAGAGAATGCTGGACGATGAGATCGACCACACGATGGACCTCGGCGGCGACGCGGCCGCCGACCACCGGTCTGTGGTGGCCTTCTTCGCCCGCCAGCTCCTGAAGGAGATGCGGCTCGTCGGCGGCTATGATCAGCTCTATCCGAAGGTGCGCCTGTTCCTGCGCGATCACCTCTTCGACAGAAGCGTCGATCTCGACGACCCCGTTGTGCTGCGCAATCTTTCGGAACCCGCCGCGACCAAGATCGTGTTCGACTATTTCCGTCAGGGCATCAACGCGCTGACCCTGCACGACAAGGGCTCGTCGCGCATTGAGGGCCATATTCGCCTCCGCGAGACGCGGCCCTTTCGGGCGGACTCGCGCCGTTTCGTTCAGTCGACGAAATCCGTCTTCAACAAGACGGTCGGTGAAGCAAACGCCGACGGGCTGGAACTCGCGTTTGCCGCGTTCCTCGAAAGCGCGAAGGACGTTGCGGCCTACGGCAAAAACTACGCGGCGGTCGGATTCCGGCTCGATTACGTGAAAGCGAATGGCGAGTTGTCGACCTACACGCCGGAGTTTTTCGTGCGCGATACTGCGGGGTGCGTCTTTATCGTCGAGACCAAGGGGCGCGAGGAATTGGACCTGCCGCAAAAGATGGCGCGCCTCAAACTCTGGTGCGAGGACGCGAACGCCGCGGCGGGCGAGGAGCGTTACGGCTTCGTCTATGTCGATCAGGAAAGCTTCGACCGTCACAAGCCGACGAGCCTCAGTGGGCTGGTTGCGGCGTTTACAGAGTATCAGGGGGCCTGAAATTGGCGCGCGGAACGAAACCGGTTTACGACCTCACCGACGCCGAGCGGCGCGACCTCATCGAACTTATCCAGCAGGGCAAGGCGCTGCCGGAGAAATATCGCTTCATCCTGTTCGAGGACAAGCGCGAGGTCGAACTCGTCTGGAACGGCAAGACGCGCGACGTCTGCACGACCGTGCTCCCGTTCCAGTCGCTGGAGCATATCGACGAGCCGCGCAAAGAAACGAAAAAGCAGGGCGACCTCTTCGACAGCCGCGGTCGCCAGCAGAAGGGCTGGACCAACAAGCTGATCTGGGGCGACAACAAGCTCATTCTGTCGTCGCTGAAGGGCGGCGCGCTCCGACGCCAGATCGAAGACGCCGGCGGCATCAAGCTCATCTATATCGACCCGCCCTTCGATGTTGGCGCGGATTTTTCGATGGACATCGAAATTGGCGGCGAGACTTTTCACAAGCAGGCGAATCTGCTCGAGCAAATCGCCTATCGCGACACATGGGGACGCGGGGCGGATTCGTTCATTGCGATGATCTATGAGCGGCTCGTGCTGATGAGGGATTTGATGCACAGCGAAGGCAGCATCTACGTCCACATGGGGCAAACGGTAAATCACCTTGTCCGCGCAGTTATGGATGAAGTTTTTGGCCGCAACTTCTTTCTGAATGAAATCATTTGGAAACGTCGCTCCGGTTTCATGGGCACATACAACAGGTTCGGCAACGTGACCGACTCGATATTCTATTACGCAAAGACGGACAGATACGCATTCAACGAGCAAACCGGAACAGACGACCCCGACTATGTTTCGCGGTTCACGAAGAAGGACAAAGCAGGTCGGCTATACACGACAGATAATCTCACGAGTCCAAATCCAAGGCCAAATCTGAAATACGCTTACAAAGGTTTCCAACCACCGGAAAACGGATGGGCAGTTTCGCTGGAGAGAATGCAAGAAATGGAAGCTGCGGGGCGACTTGAATTTCCCGACGACAAGAACAAGCGCATTAGACGCAGGGTGTTTCTCGACGAACTGAAGGGGAAACCAATTCAGAGCCTTTGGGAAGATGTCACTGCCGTTAACAGTCAGGCGAAAGAGGACACTGGCTACGCCACACAGAAACCTGAATCGCTTGTTGAACGAATTCTCAAGACGAGCAGCACCGAAGGAGATTTGGTGGCGGACTTTTTCAGCGGCTCCGGCGCCACCGCCGCCGTCGCGGAAAAACTCGGGCGCAAATGGATCGCTGCCGATCTTGGCAAATTCGCCATTCACACCACGCGCAAGCGGTTGATCGGCGTGCAGCGCGAACTGAAAGCCGCTGAAAAGCCGTTCCGCGCTTTTGAAGTGCTGAACCTTGGCCGCTATGAGCGGCAAGCCTATCTCAATGTCGGCGGGCGCCTGACCGGCAAGCAGAAGGAGGAGGCGCTCGCCGCGCGCGAGCGCGAATTCCGCGACCTGATCCTCAAAGCCTACAAAGCGACTGGTTTCGGCGGGGATGAAGGCGCGCCGGCGCAAGACGGCTTCTTTCACGGCGCACGGAACGGCCGCCTCGTCGTCATCGGCCCGATCAACTTGCCCGTCGGGCGACTCTTCATCGAAGAAGTCATCACCGAATGCCGCAAGCGCAACGCAACGCGCGTCGATGTACTCGCCTTCGAGTTCGAGATGGGGCTCTTCCCCGCCGTTCTCGCCGAGGCGAAGAACAAGGGCATCGACCTGACGCCGAAATACATTCCGGTGGACGTCTTCGACAAGCGCGCCGTCGACAAGGGCCAGGTCGTCTTCCACGACATCAGCTTCGTCGAAGCGACGCCGCGCTACGACAAGAAGAACAAGCGCACGCTGAAGATCGAACTCACGGATTTCTCCGTCTATTACAGCCAGGGCGCCGCCGAAGCCGCCATCGCCGCCATGAAAGAGGGAAAGAGCGAGGTCCTGTGTGAAAAAGGTCAGCTCTACAAGGTAGCCAAGGACAAGGACGGTATCGTCACCCGTGAGCGCCTCACCAAGCAATGGACCGACTGGGTCGACTACTGGGCGGTCGATTTCGATTACGAAAGCCGCCGCGAAATCATTCAGGTGCCGGTCGGCACAGGCATCAGCGGCGTTGCGACCCTACCGGGCTTCGAAGGCCCGCAAGGCGAACTGACGCTACCGGTTTTCGAAGAGCGCTGGACCGGCGCCTACATTTTCGAAAACGAATGGCAAAGCTTCCGCACCCGCCAGAACCGCGACCTCGAACTCACCACCGCCGAACACACCTACGACCAGCCGGGCCGCTACACCGTCGCGGTGAAAGTCATCGACATCTTCGGCAACGACACAATGACCCTCGTGCCGGTGAGTGTGGGGTGAGATCGATTCCCCCGCCTCGCGGAGGGTCTTGCCGCGATTATAAGCGGTGGCCCAGCCGCGCCAACGTTCGATTTTCAGGGCTGAAGTTCATGGAATCAGCTAATTTTCCACGGAATCCAGCCCAAAAAGCGCTTGAAAACCCAACCAAGATGGGTTATTAAGATGGTCACGGTTCATAAGGCCCATGGCTGCCGGTTTGTAATTTTCACCAACGATCACGATCCGCCGCATGTGCATGTCTTCGGGCAGGGGGCCGAGGCGAAGCTGTCGCTTGATCCCGTCGCCCTTGGTTGGAGCGCCGGTTTCAAGAAGCCAGATTTGAAGCGCATCCTGACAGAAGTTCAGGAACAACGCGCGATGATGATAGAAAAGTGGGACGAGATTCATGGCGAGCGTTGAAACAATCATCGAGGCGGCGCAGCAGCGCGGCAAGGCGCTCCTGCGTGTTGAGCCGCGCGCCGCTGCCGCGCGCTTTGATCGCAAGACGGGACGCATCGTCGTTGAACTCACCAATGGCTGCACCTTTGCTTTCCCGGCGCGCCATGCGCAGGGATTGGAGGAGGCGGATGACGTGGCGCTCGCTGAAGTAGAAATTCTCGGTCGCGGCGCCGGTCTCCATTGGGAGAGGCTCGACGTCGATCTCAGCGTGCCAGGGCTGATCGCGGGACTGTTCGGAACCAAGGCATGGATGGATCGTCAGCGCGCGGCCCATGCAGGGTCCGCTACCTCGCCGGAAAAAGCCGCCGCCGCGCGCGAGAACGGTAAGAAGGGCGGCCGCCCGCCGAAGCAAAGGGTCAGCGTCGGCAAGCCGCTCAAGCGCGCCGCGAAACGAAGGGCCTGACGCGCCGCCACCCCCCAATCTGAGCACATGGGCGCGTCGCAAAAAATTCCGCGCTGACCTCGATCCATTCGTGGAACGCGAAGCCCGAGACATCCGCACGCCAAAAGCGCAGCGATTTTTTTGAGAAAGTGGGCAATAGCCGATATCAAACCATGCAAGCCATAAGTCCGTTACGGGGGCAGGAACGGTCGAAGCGAAGCGGCTCAGGTCGGCGCGACAACGGACATTCCGTGGGGAGGTTACGAACTCACGCCATTGGCCCATCTAAGCCGCTCGAGCCGGTAAACCCGATGACCGTTTCTGGCGAATTTTCGACGCCCGAATCGTGCCGAAGATTGGCTGCATTTATAGGTCCGGACCCTAACAACGAAACGAGACACTATTACCAATAGTGTTACCAGCAGGGGATTTATACCGACGTCCAATGACGGGATAATACTTCATCCAACCTCTCAAGACATGACGCCACCCTCGGGCAAGTATATTTGTGCGAAGGCGCATCGTAAGTCTCTCCTTTCGCCACAATGGCCCGAAGTGCATCTGCCAAACCTTGGAGGTTATCTACGTTCTCCGGCGTGAGGGTCATCTCGTGATGATTGCCCGAACTGCGCATTTCATTGGCGTCGATCCACTCTTGAACACGGTCACTTTTAGGAAGCGGTCCGCGGATCGTTAAAAGCAATGCATTGGGGCCGTTGACATCCGCAAACATTTGGCAAAACCAGCCGAACGGCTCCCCGCCACTTCCAAAGCTTGGGTGTTTGTCTCGATCATCAACTATGAATCGAAAACCTTTGTCGATGTCCTTGATTCGCTTATCCGCAAAGCTGCCATACTCCGTTAGGAGCATTTGTTTAAGAGGTCGCAGTTGCTCTAGCGGCATGCTTTTTCCGTAGTAGGGGCCGAGGCCAGAAGAATTACCAATAGTGTTATCGCCGGTCGAAAAGACAATCAAAGGTAAACCTATTAGCCGGACAATGCGCCCCTGTGACAGCCATGAGGCTCCGCGCTATGACAACGATGTTTCCAGATAGCGGTCGTTTTCACAATGTCGATCCGTATGACCATGAAGCGTGCCGCAAAAGTGACGATGAACTAACGGTAGAATTACTCGATCAACTCGTCGATTCAGTTAATGCGCTCAACCAGAATCTTGAAAACCGGCAACAACCGAAGGCGACGGCATCTGATCATTTTCTGAGTGAGGCCGTCGAGCATTTGAAATCTTCGAAGCACTCGATTTTCTGGCAAAACGTGCTTTTGGCCGTGATCCTGGTCGCGATCGTCATCACCTGATTATTCAAAATCAGGGTGGCCCAAGTACCAATTGTCTTATCGGGATCGAAAATTTGCCAATGCTACGGCAAAACAAATTAAACTCGGACATTCCCTCACGAAACCAATACTTCCGCTTTCGGCGAGTTCCGTCCGCGCGGAACCACCCCACTTGATGTCTGCTCTCGGGCTCAATCGCGCCGGTCGGACGGAACGGCCGCTTCGGGGATTTTTGCGACGAAAGACGAGTTCGCACTTGAGCTTGCGCCAAGTGTCACGTCGCTCGTCGCCTTGCGGCACGTGCGGTCTCCATTTTGGTCCCGCCGCAACGAGGCGCAAAACGCCGCATCGCACCGCATCGCACCGCATCCTGCCGCAACGCGCCGCAATCGGCCGCAAGGAGCCGCATCCAGCCGTAAATGACCGCAACGCGCCGCAAGCCGCCGCAACGCGCCGCAAGAAATGCAGAATAATCCCTAGTGACAGATTTCGATCCGTGAGCCGATGATCGCGTTTGATGGAGCCTAGCGTGCTCCGGATGGACGCAGATCATGACGCCAACAAAAATCCTCATCGGCCAGGCGATCGTCGTCATCCTGATCATTGTCGCTGCGATGGCGGCGGCGACGCAGTTTGTTGCGATCTCTTTCGGCTTCGATCCGGCGCTCGGCAAGCCCTGGTTCGTCGCGGGCGACATGCCCGTCTATTATCCTTGGCGACTCTTCGAATGGTGGTTCGCCTACGAGGCCTACGCGCCCGACGTGTTCATGCGCGGCGGCGCCATCGCCGCGTCCGGTGGGATGATCGGGG
>JBGSNB010000419.1:0-3447 GCA_041739835.1 Parvularculaceae bacterium
AGGACCTCGTCCGGAAGCCGGCGTTCCAGCGCGCCTGCCGCACCGCGGTCGACGACCTAGCACGGGCGACCGGCGATGGCGGCCCGGCGATGATCGTCGGCGCTCCATGGAAAGACGGGGCGGCGCTCTACAATGCAGCGATCCTCCTCGACGCCGGCGTTATCAGCGCGGTCCGATACAAGGTGCGGCTGCCGAATTACGGCGTCTTCGACGAGCCGCGCCGCTTCACGCCGGGCCGCGACTTTCCTCAGCCCACGGAGTTCAAGGGCGTCAGGCTCGGCCTCATGGTCTGCGAGGACATGTGGCTTCCCGGCGCCGGCGAGGCGCTCGCGGACGCCGGCGCCGATTTCTTCATCGTGCCGCACGGCTCGCCCTTTCGCACGACCTCGCTCGACGAACGCGAGGCGGCGGCAAGAGAGCGTGTGAAGGCGACCGGCAAGCCCTTGATGTTCGTCAACCAGCTTGCCGGGCAGGACGAGGTTGTGTTCGAGGGCGCCGCCTTCATCATGGATCGCGCCGGCGAGATCCTTTATCGCGCGCCGCAATTCGAGCCGGGCGTTTTTCTCTCGGACTGGGAAGAGCGCGGCAATGGCTGGGAATGCGTCGCGGGTCCTGACGCGCTGTGGGTCCGGGGCGAGGAGATGATTTACCGCGCGGTCGTTCTCGGCGTGCGCGATTACATCGAAAAGAACCGCTTTCCGGGCGTCGTCATCGGGCTTTCCGGCGGCGTCGATTCGGCGCTCGTCGCGGCGATGGCGGTCGATGCGCTCGGGCCTGAGCGCGTGCGCTGCGTAATGATGCCGTCGCGCTATACGGCGCAACATTCGCTCGACGACGCGGAAGACTGCGCCCGGAGGCTTGGCGTTTCCTATGAGACGATCGCGATTGAGCCGGCGGTCGAGGCGTTCTCTCGCATGCTGGCGCCGGCGTTCGAGGGACGCGCGCCGGATGTCGCGGAAGAAAACATCCAGTCGCGCGTCCGCGGGCTCATCTTGATGGCGCTGTCGAACAAGTTCGGGCCGATGGTGCTGACGACCGGCAACAAGTCGGAAATGTCGGTCGGCTATGCGACGCTCTATGGCGACATGAACGGCGGCTACAATCCGCTGAAGGACATTTACAAGACCGACGTCTACCGGCTTTGCCGCTGGCGCAACGCGAATCATGCGGAAGGCCTCAAAGGGCCGAAAGGCGCCGTCATTCCGGACCGCATCATCGACAAGGCGCCGTCGGCTGAATTGCGCGCCGACCAGAAGGACCAGGACAGCCTGCCGCCCTATGACATTCTCGACGGCATCCTTGAGCGTCTTGTCGAACGCGAGATGGCGGTGCGCGACATCGTCGCCGACGGCTATGACGAGGCGACCGTGCGCCGCGTCGAGCACATGCTCTATGTCGCCGAATACAAACGCCGCCAGGCGCCGCCGGGACCCAAGGTCACAAAAGTGAATTTCGGCCGCGACCGCCGCTACCCGATCACCAACGCCTGGCGCGATCGCGAATGAGCGCGCCGCTCGACCAGGATTCGCGCTGGGTACGCCTGATGAAGGAGGGGCGGCGCTGTTCGTCCTGCGAAGAAATCCACGCCGGCGTCTTTGATCTCGCCTGTTTTCACCCCGAGCATTGGCGCGGCGCCGAGGCCTGTCAGCCGAACAGCGCGCTCAGCCTCGACGGCGATTTCCTGTCGGAAGATTTCTGCGTTATCGCCGGCGCGGATTTCTTCGTGCGCGGCGTCGTCGAATTGCCGATCATCGGCTCCGCGGGCGTCGTCTTCTCTTTTGGCGTCTGGTCGACGCTGTCGCGCGAGAATTTCAAGACCTATGTCGATCGCTTTGACGCGGGCGCGGCGGGCGACGAAGACTGGTTCGGCTGGTTTTCAAATCGCCTCAAGGCCTATCCCGAGACGCTCAATCTGAAATGCCGCGTGCGGCCGCGCACCGGCCGGCGGCGGCCGCGCTTCCTTCTGGAGCCGACAGATCATCCGCTGGCGCTTGAACAGGCGTCCGGGATCAGCTTCGACCGGCTGCTCGAAATCTACGCCGCGAACGGGCATGATTTGCGCGCATCGCTGACAAACTGAATTCAGCGCGCCATGCGCGCCAGCGTCACTTTCGAACCGGGCCGTCGGCCGAGTGCGCCGGAAATCCAGATGCTGGTCTCGACAAGGGCCTCAAGATCGACGCCGGTCGAAAAGCCCGACTGATGCAGCGAATAAACGACGTCCTCCGATGCGACATTGCCGGAAGCCCCCTTGGCGTAGGGGCAGCCGCCCAATCCGGATACGGACGAATCAAAGACGCGAACGCCCTCCGCAATCGACGCCCAGATATTCGACAGCGCCTGGCCGTAGGTGTCGTGATAATGGCCGGCGAGCGCTGAGACCGGAACCTCGCCAGCGACGGCGCGGATCATCGCCCGCGCCTCCGCCGGCGTTCCAACGCCGATAGTGTCGCCGAGCGAAATTTCGTAACAGCCCATGTCGTAGAGCGACTTGGCGACGCTGGCGACATTGGCGAGCGTCACATTTCCTTCATAGGGGCAGCCGAGAACGCAGGAGACATAACCCCTGACGCGAACGCCGTCCGCCTTGGCGGCGTCGATCACCGGGCGAAACCGCTCAAGGCTTTCAGCAATCGAGCAGTTGATGTTCTTTGCGGAAAAGCTCTCCGACGCCGCGCCGAACACCGCAACCGTATCCGCCCTTGCGGCGCGGGCGCCCTCATAGCCTTTCATGTTCGGCGTCAGCACCGGGTAGGAAACCCCGGGAAGCCGCTTCAGCCGCGCCATCACCTTGTCGGTCGACGCCATCTGCGGCGTCCATTTCGGCGACACGAAGGCGCCCGCCTCGACGGTCCGGGCGCCGGCGGCGGCGAGACGCTCGACCAATGCGACCTTGTCGTCGACGCTGATCGTCTGTTTTTCGTTCTGCAGCCCGTCGCGCGGGCCGACCTCGACGATGGCGATCTTGCCGTTCACGCGCTCTCCTCGAATTCGACCAGCAAATCGCCGTCCTTCACCTGGTCGCCGGGTTTGAAGCGGAAGGATTTGACGGTTCCGTCATGCGGCGCCTTGATCGCATGCTCCATCTTCATCGCCTCCATCACCAAAAGCACGGCGCCGGCGGCGACGCGCTCGCCGCGCTTCGCCTTGATCAGCGTGATCACGCCCGGCATCGGCGCGTTCAGCGACCCCTCCGCCGAATGCCCGGCGAGCGCGCCGGATAGAACGTCCGGATGCTGAATATCCCAGAAATCCGCCCCGATGAAGACGCGCTTTCCGCCCCCGTGATCGACGACGCTCGCGTCGAAAGTCTCGCCGTCGAGGGTGAGCCGAAGGTCGCGCCCGGAGGGCCCTCCTGAAAATGAGAACCGCAGGGCCGCCGGGGGCGGCGCCCCCGCCGGGGCAGGCGCGTCCGCATTCTTCCGCCGCTTCGCCGCCGGCGCGTCG
>JBGSNB010000420.1:0-6443 GCA_041739835.1 Parvularculaceae bacterium
GCGAAGACAAGGGCGATCTCGCGCCGGGCGCCGGACACCGTCGCCGCGCCTCGACCGTCCGCTCCGACCAACCATTCGCCCGGAGCGAAATCCGGCTCATCGAGGCGCAATCGCGCGACCGCCGCTTCCGCCGTGACCGCCGCCGTGCGCCAGCCGCCGAGTAGGTAGGAGGCGCCGACCAGGACCAAGATGCCGGCGAGGGAAATCGCAAGATCGAGGGCGACGTTTCCGGTCATGGCGGGAACGACGTTTAGGGAACGATATCGGATTGCGCGAAGAAGTAGGCGATTTCCTGAACGGCGGTCTCGGGCGCATCCGACCCATGCACCGAATTCTCGCCGATCGACTCGGCGAATTCTGCGCGGATGGTTCCGGGCGCGGCCTTTTTCGGGTCGGTCGCTCCCATGATTTCGCGATTGCGCGCGATCGCGTTTTCGCCCTGCAGCACCTGGACGACGACGGGTCCTGAAATCATGAAATCGACCAGCTCGCCAAAAAACGGCCGATCCTTGTGGACGGCGTAGAAGCCCTCCGCCTGCGCCCGCGTCATCTGGATGCGCCGCGATGCGACGACCCGCAGCCCGCCTTCCTCGAATTTCGCGATGATTTTTCCGGTCAGGTTGCGACGGGTCGCATCCGGCTTGATGATTGAGAACGTGCGCTCAAGCGCCATGGTCGGCTCCTGTTGGAATGCATGGATCGATTTGGCGCGTTCCCTACCAATGCCCATGACCGGCGGCAAGGATGAGGCGCGGCGCGGCCGCCTTTCGGGCCATTTTGACGCGGCGCGGGCGGGAAAAACACAAGGCGCCGCCCGATAAAGGGCGACGCCTTGCCGAATTGGCGATGCGCAGGTCGCGCTAGAAAAGCTTTGCGGCCTTGAACGCTTCGGCTTCCGCGTCGTCGAGCGCGCCGTCAAGGTTCGTATCGGCGGCGTCAAAGCGCGACAGGAAGGCGGAACGCAGATCGTCCGTCGTCAGACTGGAATCGGCGCCCGCGACCGAGGCGAAGCTCGCGTCAAGGGTCGTCGCTTCCTCGACCGACGCTTCAGCGGCGACAGCGTCCACCACGGCTTCCGCAGCCGGTTCGAGAGCAACGTCGCCGACCACCGCATCCGCGACGTCGGCCGCGACGTCAGCCGCCGCATCGACAACCGTTTCACTCGGCGCCGGCGCAAGGATCGCCGCCAGGGCGTAGAATTCGGTCTGCGAAAGCGAGCCGTCCGCGTCGGCGTCGGCCTGCGCAAATGCCGCGTCGGCCGCAGCGGTCAAGGCGTCCTTCGTGCGAACAGACGCAAGATCGATCGTCGCCGGCGCCGCGTAAACATCAACGGCTGCAACGGCGGCGTCCGCCGCTTCGCTGGTCGTTTCGTCGGCGACGACTTCTTCGGCGACGACTGCAGCGTCAACCGCCTTGGTTTCTTCTTTCTTCGCGCAAGCAACGATGGCGATCGCCGCGATCGACGCCGCGCCCAGTACCTTAAGTCTCATGATCTTTTCCATTGGCCGACGCCCACCTGGCGCGGCATGGCGCGTATATAGCGGCATAAGCTGCGGGCGTTCCCGGCCGCCTGAATGAAATTTTGGCAAACAAGGCCTTTGGCCTCGACGGATGACCGGTTGCGTTCGCGGGGCGGCGCCGGTACCGGCAAGGCTGGCCAACGACGCAAGTTCCCGCAAATGCTGCATATCAACAATTTGACCTTCCGAATCGAAGGCCGGCCGCTCTTCGAGCAGGCGACGGCGGCGATCGCCGAGGGATGGAAGGCCGGATTCATCGGCCGCAACGGCGCCGGCAAGTCGACGCTCCTGCGGCTGATCAAAGGGGAATTGCCGCCTGACGACGGCGAAATCAGCCTGAGGAAGCGTTGCCGGATCGGCGGCGTCGATCAGGAAGCGCCGTCGTCCGGTCAGCGCCTGATCGACATCGTTCTTGAATTCGATCGCGAGCGCGCGCGGCTGCTCAGCGAAGTCGAAACCGCCAGCGACGCTTCCCGGATCGCCGACATTCACGCGCGGCTTGTCGATATCGACGCCCACTCCGCCGAGGCCCGCGCCGCCGCGATCTTGTCGGGCCTCGGCTTTTCGGCGGCCGATCAGGAACGACCGGCGTCCGATTTCTCGGGCGGATGGCGAATGCGCGTCGCGCTCGCCGGCGTGCTGTTCTCGGCGCCCGATCTGCTGCTGCTGGATGAACCGACGAACTATCTCGACCTCGAGGGAACGATCTGGCTCGAGAGCTTCTTGAAGCGCTATCCGCATACGGCGCTGATCGTCAGTCACGACCGCGATTTTCTCAACCGCGTCGTTACGCATATCCTCGCGCTTGAAAACCGCAAACTGACGGTTTCGGCCGGCGATTACGACATTTATGAGCGCAAGCGTCTCGAAGCGCGGGCGAACGCCCTCGCCTTCCGCGCCAAGCAGGAAGCCCAGCGCCGGCACATGCAGGCGTTTATCGACCGCTTTCGCGCCAAGGCGACCAAGGCCAAGCAGGCGCAAAGCCGCATCAAGGCGCTTGAAAAGATGCAGTTCGTCGCCGAGCCCGTCGACGAAAAATCTGCAGGCTTCCGCTTTGAAAGCCCCAGGCCCATGGCGCCGCCGATCATCCGCCTCGTCGACGCCGACCTTGGCTATGTCGAAGGCAGGCCCATTCTTCGCAACGTCAGTCTGCGGATCGACCAGGAAGACCGGATCGCCATCCTCGGGCCAAACGGCGAAGGCAAGTCGACGCTGGTGAAATCGATCGCCGGCCGGCTCGCGCCGCTGTCGGGCGACATCCTCAAGCACAAGAAGCTCGATATCGCCTATTTTTCGCAGCATCAGCTCGACGAACTGCGACCCGCCGAAACGCCCTATGATCACGTTCGCAAATTGCGGCCGGACGCCACGGAAGCGCAGGTGCGCGCGGCGACCGCAAGGCTCGGATTCGGCGCCGAGAAGGCCGACACGAAAGTCGAGAAGCTGTCCGGCGGCGAAAAGGCGCGGTTGCTGCTCGGCCTCATCACCATCAACGGCCCGCACCTCATTATTCTCGACGAACCGACCAATCACCTCGACATCGAGGCGCGATCGAGCCTCGCGCAGGCTCTCAACGACTATGCGGGCGCCGTCATCATGATCACCCATGACGCGCATCTGGCGAGCGGCGTTGCGGATCGGCTCTGGCTGGTGAAGGGCGGCGCGGTCGGACCCTTCGACGGCGATCTTGACGACTACCGCGCGCTCGTCCTGGACGCCCAGCGGACCGAGCCTCAAAACGGCGCAAGGAAGACAGCCGATCCGCGCGCGCAGGCGCGCCAGAGCGCGGCGTTTTCACGCGAGCAATTGGCGCCGCTGAAAAAGTCGGCTGAAGCCGCGGAGACGAAGTTCGACGAATTGAGCGCGATCCTGCCGCGGCTCGACGCCGCGCTGGCGGCGCCCGGTTTGTACGAGCGGGACATCGGCCGCGTGACCAAGCTCCAGAAGGAGCGCGCGGCGCTGATCGACGCCATCAGGGCCGCCGAAGAAAACTGGCTTGCGGCGCTGGAAGCATATGAGTCGGCGAAAGCCGGCGGCGGCTGAGCGGTCCCTCGCCCGGCGCCGCGGAATGCGGCAGGATGCCCCGACAAGGAGCGATTCGATGAAGAAACCGGCGGACTGCACGACCATGGATGAGGTTCGTACCGAGATCGACCGGCTGGATCTGGCGCTTGTCGATCATCTTGCGGAGCGATGGTCCTATGTCGACCGGATGTGGGCGCTAAAGCGCGCCGAAGCCGCCGCCGCGAATGTGCCGTGGCGCAACCGCGCGGTCATCGAGAAAGTGCGCGCCCGCGCCGCCGAAAAGGGGTTGCCGCCCGAAATGGCGGAGGCGCTCTGGCGTCAGATCATCGGCTGGGGGATCCAGCACCAGGAAGAGCGGCTGCGCGACGCGTGATGCCGAACGCTGTTGGCGCGGCGCGCCGAGGCCGTTAGGCTCTTGCGATGACCGACCCGAAAATCAGCGGCGACATCAACCCGGCGATCGGCGAAATGCTGCGATCGGCGCGCGACTTTCTTGCCCATGAGCATTCGCTGTTTCGCTCGCTGTCGCTACAGCCGATCCTGATCGGCAAGGGCAAGGCGACGTTTTCGATGGCGATGCCCGAAACCTTCGCCGATGCGGCCGGCGACGTGCATGGCGGGCTTTTCACCATCATCCTCGACTCGATTTTCGGGCTGACGGTGTTCACCGCGCTCGAAGAAATCAAGCCGATCGCCACCATCAATCTGAGGACGGATCATGTCGGCGCCGCCAGAGCGGGCGCGAGGGCGGTCTGTGCGGCCGAATGCGCGGCGATCTGCGGCGATGTCGCGCATGTCGTCGGCCGGCTGACGTTCGAAAGCGACGGACGCCTCATTGCAACCGCCGCCGGCGCGTTCATGGTCGGCGCCAAGGGGCCGATCAAGGGCATGCGGCTATGAGCGACCGCCTCTCGATCATCGCCGACTACGCAAGCGCCGCGCCGATCGCGCAGTGGCTTGGCGTGCGCATCTCGGGATCGTCCGATGATCTGCAATATCATCTCACCTTCAATGAAGCGCATATCGGCAATCCGGCGATCCGCGCGCTGCATGGCGGGGTGATCGCCGCGTTTCTCGAATTCGCCATGCAGGCGGACCTTCACGCCCGCGCGCTGGCGCCGATTTCGACGATCAGCGTCGCGATTGATTATCTGGCGTCGTCGCGCCCGGAGGACATGGTCGGCCGGGTGAAGCTTTTGCGGCAGGGACGCCGCATCGCCTTTCTTGAAGCGAGCGGTTGGCAGGCGGACAATACGCGGCTTGTCGCGGCGGCGCGCGGCGCCTTCAGGCTCGGCTAGACTTTTCGATGGACGCGCCCTAGCAAATCGGACCTGCGCCGCCCGCCCGGGTGCGCGCCTTGTTGCCGGAGCATTCCCCACATGGACTGGATTTCAATCGTCGGCGGACTTGTCGTGCTGACGCTCGGCGCGGAGATTCTCATCCGGGGCGCAACCGCGCTCGCACGGCGCTTCGGCGTTTCCGATCTTCTCATCGGATTGACGCTGGTCGGCTTCGGCACTTCGACGCCGGAGCTGGTGTCGAGCGTACAGGCGGCGCTCATCGGATCGCCCGGCGTCGCCGTCGGCAATGTCGTCGGCTCCAATATCGCCAATATCCTGCTGATTCTCGGCTTATCCGTGCTGATCGCGCCCTTCGCGGTCGAGCGCAAAGCCTTCCAGCGCGACGGCATCGTCGTGCTTGCGGCGACGCTCGCCGTGATCGCGGTATCGATGACCGGCGAATTCAGCCGCCTCGCCGGCATGGGATTTCTGGCCGCAATCGCGAGCTATATCGTCTACGCCTTCGTGACCGAGCGCCGCGCCCCGGACTCGCCGCAAGCGGAGCACCACATCGCCGAAGCGGCGGCCTTGCCGGCGGGCCCGAAATCCGCCGTCCTCGATATCGTTCTGGCGATCGTCGGCCTCGGCCTTCTCATCATCGGCGCGAAATTCCTGGTGACCGGCGCGATCAATATCGCGGGCAAGCTCGGCGTCTCGGAGACGATCATCGGCCTCACCATCGTCGCCATCGGCACGTCGCTGCCGGAGCTCGTCACCTCGGTGATGGCGGCGCTGCGCGGGAAATCGGGGCTCGCGCTCGGCAATGTCGTCGGATCGAACATCTACAATCTTCTCGGCATTCTCGGCGTCACCGCGCTTATCCGCCCGGTGGCTGCGCCGGCGGAAATCGTCGCCTTCGACAATTGGGTGATGCTGGGCGCGACCTTGCTGATGATCTTCTTCGCCGTCTCGAAGGACCGGCTGACGCGCACCGAAGGCGGCTTTATGGTCGCGCTTTATCTCGCCTATCTCGGCTGGCTCGCCGCCAACGTTTGAAAAAAGGGCTCCCGCGCGGGGAGCCCTTCAGGGGGGTGCAAGCGACGCAACTTTATTCCGTGGACGACACAATTCGCGACGCCCCCTCAGGCGTCACAAGGATCCGAGCAGCGCAACAGGATCGACCGACTTCAGATTCTGGCGAACTTCAAAATGCAATTGCGGCTCGCTCGCCGAGCCGGTCTGGCCGACCTTGGCGATCACCTGTCCCTGCCGCACGCGGTCGCCTTTCTTGACCAGCATCGCGTCATTATGCGCATAGGCGGTGACGAAGCCGTCTTCATGCTTGATCAGCAGCAGATTGCCGTAGCCTTCAAGTTCCGAGCCGCGATAGACGACTTCGCCGTCGGCGGCGGCGCGCACCGGCGTGCCGATCGGCGCTGCGATATTGACGCCGTCATTGCGCTTGCCGCTGGTCGCGAGACCATAGGCGCCGATCACCCGTCCCTGCACCGGCCAGTCGAAGAGCTTTGGCGATTTCGTCGGCGTCGCGCCGAATGAGACATTGCGCGCAAGATCGGCGACGTCGCCGGAAATCGACGCCTCTCGCGCCGGCGCGTCG
>JBGSNB010000435.1:0-1771 GCA_041739835.1 Parvularculaceae bacterium
GCTTGACGGCGCATCGGCCACCGTCGGCGACTTGATGCGCCGGATGGCGGCGGACGAGGCGGAATTCGCGGCGGCGCTCGCCTCCATGCGCGTCCGGTATGCGGTGAACGATGTGATGGCGCCGCTGGAGGCGACCTTGAAGGCCGGCGACGAGATCGCGGTATTGCCGCCCTTCAGCGGCGGTTGAGATGATTGTCCTTTCGCATGAGCCGATCGATGCTGCGGCGCTGCTGCGGGATTTTTCGCGCGGCCTCGAGGACGCCGGCGCGATTGTGAGCTTTGTCGGGCTGGTGCGCGAGGACGGCAATGATGCGGTCGAGGCTTTGTTCTTGGATTACGCGCCGGGCCTCACTGAGGCGGCGATCGCCGGCGCTGTGGCGAGGGCCCGCGACCGCTGGCCGCTCCTGAAGCTCACCATCGTCCACCGTGTCGGCCGCATCGCGGTCGGCGAGGCGGTCGTCTTTGTCGCAACCGCCGCGGCGCATCGGCGCGCCGCCTTCGAGGCTTGCGATTTCTTCATGGATTTCCTGAAGACCGACGCGCCGTTCTGGAAGAAACAGGTCGGTCGCGGCGGCGATAAGTGGATTGAGCCGCGCGCCGGGGACTATAGTGACCGCGCGCGCTGGCAAGAAAGGGAACCGTGATGGCGGGCATCGACACCAGTCTCAATTTCAGGCCGCTGCGGATCGCGATCCTGACGGTTTCCGATACGCGCACGATCGAGACGGACACTTCCGGCGAGACATTGATCGAAAGGCTCCAAGGGGCTGGTCATCATCTCGCCGAACGGCTCCTCCTTCGCGACGATACCCCGAATATCCGCAGCGCCGTGCAGGCCTGGATCGCCAGCCCCGGTGTTGATGTCGTCATAACGACTGGCGGCACCGGCCTCACCGGCCGCGACGTCACGCATGAGGCGGTGACGCCGCTGTTCGAAAAAACCATCGAGGGATTTTCCGTCGTCTTTCATCTTGTCAGCTACGAAAGCATCGGGCTTTCAACCTTGCAGTCGCGCGCGACGGCGGGCGTCGCCAACGGCACGGTGATCTTCTGCCTGCCGGGTTCGACTGGCGCGGTCAAAGACGGCTGGGACAAGGTCATCTCACACCAGCTCGACTCGCGCTATCGGCCTTGCAACCTCGTCGAGCTGATGCCGCGGCTGACGGAGCGCTGAATGAAAGGCCCGCTCACCCATTTCGACGCGGAGGGACGCCCGCTGATGGTCGATGTTTCGGCCAAGGCGGACAGCGATCGTTCCGCGACGGCGACCGGGCGCGTGACCTTCTCGGCGGGCGCCTATGAGGCGATCCGCCGCGACGGCGTGAAGAAGGGCGATCTACTGCGCGTCGCCGAACTTGCCGGCATCATGGGCGCGAAAAAAACCGCCGACCTCATTCCGCTCTGCCATCCCTTGGCGCTGACGTCGGTGACGGTGACCGCCGCCTTCGATGATGCGGCGCAGGCGATCAACATCGTCGCGACCGCGAAGACGACCGGCAAGACCGGCGTTGAAATGGAGGCGCTGACCGCAGCGTCGGTCGCTTGCCTCACCGTCTATGACATGGCGAAGGCGGTCGACAAGGCGATGGCGATCGGCCCGATTGAGCTTGCCGAGAAGTCGGGCGGCCAGTCAGGCGATTTCAAGCGGCGATCCGATGCTGAGCGTTGACGAGGCGCTCACTGCGATTCTCGCCGAGGCGGCGTCGCCGTCCGTCGAACGCGCGCCGATCGAGACCGCGCTCGGCCGCGTCGCCGCGGCCGATATCGTCGC
>JBGSNB010000442.1:0-1659 GCA_041739835.1 Parvularculaceae bacterium
CTTCGCCGCCGCATCCCGCCAGCGCAAGCGCTGCGACCGCCGTGATCGCGCCGCGTCGCCACTGCGCCGAAAGGCGCGCAATCCTTCCCGTCGCTTTGAATCCTGCAGCCATGTGTTGCGCCCCTGCGCGCGATTGAACCCGCCGCCACCGTGCCTTCAAGGGTGTAAACGGAGCTTTGACGGAAAGCCTCGCTTCGTCATCAACCGCGATGACAAAACGGCAAGCTTAAAGTCGCGCATTTTAGGAAGATTGATTCAAGTCTCGCCGGAAGCGTCGGCGCCGGCGGGCGTGAACATGATTTCGAAAATGCGCCGGCGCCCGCCTTCGCGCACGACATGGATCGCGATGTCGATGATCGAATGCACATAGGCGATCGTCTCGCTGCGCGTCAGCGGCATGCCGGCCTGCAGCGCCATCAGCGCAACCTGCTCATAGGCGCCATGAGGGCTGTCGGCGTGGATCGTCGTGATGGATCCCGGGTGCCCGGTGTTGATGGCGCGCAGGAAAGTGACGGCCTCGGCGCCGCGAAGTTCGCCGAGGATGATCCGGTCCGGCCGCATGCGAAGCGACGCGTTCAGAAGATCGTCAATGCCGATGCGCGCTTCGCCGAGATCGCCTTTGACGGCGATGAGCCCGACATGATTTTGATGCTCGAGCGCCATCTCGGCGGCATCCTCGACCGTAATCAGCCTTTCGCGATCGGGAACGGACTTCAAGAGCGCATTGAGCAGGCTGGTCTTGCCGGTCGAGGTGCCGCCGGAAATCAGCATCGATTTTTTCGCCTTCACCGCCGCGCTCAGGAATTCAGGAATGCGGCGCGCCTTCAGCAGGCCGAGCAGCGCGGCGTCGATCTCCGACAAGCGCCGGTCATTCGACAGCACGACATCGCCAAAGCCGTCCTTGCCGGCGAAATCGGCGAGTCCCAGATGCGCAACGACCGGCCGACGGATCGCCATCGCCCAATGGCGCCGGGTCGCCGGCGGGCCGACGATCTGCACGCGCTCGCCGCTCGGCAGCGAAGCGGACAGCAGCGGGTGTTCGCGATTGATCGCCTGCCGGTTGAAGCGCGCGATCTGCGCGGCGAGACGCTGGAGGTGATGATCGGTGATGTCGTCGGACGCGACCCGCTGCATCGCGCCGCCCGCGACTTCCACCCAGAATTCGCCGGGCCGGTTGATGAAGATCTCCGCGACGCGTTCATGCCGCAGCCATTTTTCCAGCGGCTTCAGGAACGCGGTCAGATAGACATGCGCTTCGTCGCGTTCGTTCTCGATCTCGCGCCGCGCCGCCTCGGTCATGGCTGATCGGCGGCGAGCGCGACGCCGCCGCTTTCCTCGAACAGCGGGAAGATCAGATCGCGCGCGACGAAAATGCGGATCGGCGCGCCCTGCGCAATGCGAATGGTCGGCGGAATATTGATGCTGCTCTGCAGCGCCGTTTGCGCGACGCCATAGGCCTGCGCAGAGGACGTGATGATGACTTGCCCGCCGCCGCTCTCGGCGGCGATGATTTCCGCGCCGGCCCCGATGATGGAGAGCAGGATCGCCGAGCCGAAACGCTGAAGGAAGTGCCGGTCGACCTTGCCGCCGAGCCCGGCGCGGCCGAGCGAATCGGTGACCGGCGAGGCGAGGCTGATGGCGACGCCGTCCGGCAGGATC
>JBGSNB010000460.1:0-5058 GCA_041739835.1 Parvularculaceae bacterium
CCGGCTGGCGGCGACAGGCGGCGTAGCGCAGGCGGCCGGGGCGGACAAGGGCGCCCGTTTAGCCCCCGATCCGCGACCAGCGGGGAGCGCGATGCGACAGGCCGTCTTGCCGGCTGCCAGCGGTCAAGCGATCCTGGAAGGACAGTGGAGCGCGTTGAAGACTCCAAAACAGCCAGAACCAGCCAACGAAAAAAGGGGCGTTCATCATGACCAATCTCGACACGGACTATCAAGGCGGCCGTCGCGGCTCGGGCCTCACATGGCTCTATATGCCGGTGGTGCTCATTCTCTTCCTCGGCGCGGCGCTTTCGGTCGCTGCCTACAATTTCTCGGACACGGATTTGACGCTCGCCGAAGCGATCGCCGCCGGCTTTGGCGGACTTGCGGCGATCATCATGGGATTGATCGCGGCGGCGATCGGCATTGTCGTCGGCCTCATTGGCGCGCTGATCGGCCTTCTCGCCGCGGGCGGCGCGGTGGCGATGACCTTGTTCATTGTCGGCTCGCCGATCATCGCGCTGATCCTGATCGTCATCTTGATGCGCCGGCCCAAATCCGCCGGTTGCCCGGATCCCGGCGCGCACCCGGCGGCGTAACTCGGTCCTTCTCGAAGATCGGCCGCTTCGCCCTTCGTGACGCAAGCCTTCGGCTTGCTCCGAAGGGGGAAGCGGTCAGAGCAATTCTTCATCCGGAGGAGCCTCGCCCCCGGGTCCGGTCGAAGGCCGGCCCGAAGGCAGACTGTGCGAGGCGTCACGAAGGATCGGTTCCGCGAAGACGTCTTGCGCAGCGCCCTTACAGCCTGAACGTATGGCCGAGACGCAGCGCCAGGCTTGAGCCCTGCGCGCGGAAGGACTGCGGAAAGCGGTCTTCCTCGATCAGCGCGGTGTGGCCGAAGGAAATGAAGATTTCGCGCTCCGGGACCGGCTCGAAGCTGAGGCGCGACAGGAAGGTGAAGCCTTCCGAGATGTTGTCGTATTGGACATCCGACTTGATCGACAGCGTCGGAGAGACGGCGATCGTCGCCTTGATGACGCCGACATGCACATCGAGATCGCCCGTCGGCAGCGAAAACCGCGTCAGCTCATATTCGGTGCCGAGGTCGATATGACGGTTGGGGCGAAAGCGCGCGCTGAGCTCATATTCGCGAAAGTCGCCGCCATAAACGCCGCCCCACGCGGCTTCCGCGCCAAGGCTGAAACGCCGCGCTTCCGTCATCGACGCGCGCAGGAAATAGCGCGTGAAGCGATATTCGCCCGCCGGCACGGGCAGCACGCCCGCGATGTCGAACGGTTCGCGGATGTCTTCGTAGTTCCGCGAGACTTCGACGACCGCTTCGTCGCCGTCATTATTGGTCGCGAAAATCCAGCCGCCGACCGTGCGGTCAAGCGCCGTATCGTCAAGGTCGGTGATGACGGTCGCAAAGACGCCGGTTTCGGCCATGCGCAGATAGCCGCTCTTCGGCCGCCATGCGCGCCAGAAATTCGGATTGTAGCGGCGGACGCCCGTGCGGTTCGCAAAGCCGAGACGCGGGCGGTAGTCCTCGCCGATATTGTTGAAACGCGCCGTCCAGTTCCATTTGAGGCTGCGATAGGCGACTTCGGCGCCGGCGAAATGATCCCCGACGCTGTCAACGCCGTCATCGTCGATGGTGCGCATATAGGCAAAATCGGCATAAAGCGTTCCCGGCCAGCGCGTCGAATTCTTGTACTGGAAATCGGCGCCGGCGAGCGCGTTGTCGGCGACGCCGGTCGGGTCGCCCGCGGTGAAGACGACGCCCGCCTTCGATTCCGCGAGCAAGTCGAAAGACGCGCGCGCCGCGCCGAGAAACTGCCCGTCATAGGTCGTGTCGTCGCCGGTCCTGACGACGAGGGCGCCGAGATTGGCCGGGCCGAGCTTGCCGCTGACCTTCGCCCCCGCAATGAGGTCGACGGGCCGGCCCTCGACAATGCCGATATTGCGCGAGAAAAACGGCAGGCCGTTGACGTTGTCCTGGAAGACGCGCCCGCCGAACTCGAAAGAAGCGGCGTCCTGCAGGAAGAAGTCGCGCGTTTCCGGAAAGAACAGGCTGAAGCGGCCGGTATTGACCTGGCGCGCGTCGAGCGGCGCGTCGGCGAAGCTGGTGTTCAGCGTCAAGGAGCCGGTGAGGCTCGGCGTGATCTTGTAGAAAATGTTGGCGCTCGGGTCGAACTCGAAATCGAGATCATCCGCCTCCCAATCATACGCCGTCGCGCCGGTTGCGAAGAGCTGTGCTTCAAGACCGATGCCCGAGCGAATATCCTCGATCCCCGTCAGCCGTCCCGGATTGGTGAGGTCGGTGCGCCCGCGCGAGCGATCGATATTCGACCAGCGGATCTCTTCATTGGTGCGGCGGATGGTGCGCGTCAGCAACAGGCCCCATTCTTCGAGCGACGCGTCAAACGAGATCGACTGGAAAGGGATCGCGAATTCGGCGATCCAGCCGTCTTCGACGACGCGCGCCTTGACGCTCCAGATCGTGTTCCACTCCGCCCGAAAGGCGGAATTGTTTTCGAGCAGCGCGTCGATGCGCGCGCCATTGGCGTTGGTGGCGAAGAAAAAGCCGTCGCGGAAGGTGCCGAACGGATCGATCATCACGCGGATGCCGTCGTCGTCCTGCAACCGCGCGTCGCGCTCAAGGAGGTTGCGCCGGATTTTGTCGGGCTCGCTGTCATAGAGATAAAAGCCGACATACAGCGTCTTCTCGTCATACATCAGATAGGCCCTGGTCGGCTGCGACGGCGCGCCGCCCTCGACCGGTTCGACCTGATAGAACTCCGTGACGATCGCGGCCTTCGCCCAGGCGGGATCGGACAGATCGCCGTCGATCGTCGGCGCTTCGCCGGCCGAAATCCTCACGGCTTCGAGACGCGGCGTATAGGCCGAAAAATCGGCGGGCTCTGCGCCCGCCGCGCCGGACGCAAGCGCGACCGTCGCCATCGCCGCGAAAAACAATTTGTTCATGACGACGCGAATTAGCCGAAAATTGTTACGGAATCGGATGGTGAGCCCCTCGTTCGCGGCGGCGACGACTTTTTTGTTTGCGCCCCTGCGCCCCGCGGCCCGAAGCCTAGCCGATCTGGCGGCGGCCGTAACGGATTTTGTCGCAGATATTGAACGGTTCGTCGCGCATTGGACCGCCCGCTTCAATGCCGGGTTAACCAAGCATGGCGTAAACCGGAAAAGCCGTGCGAAGGCGACGGGGGCAAGCCGATGATCACTTTGCAGCAGAACGGGCCGGAACCGGCGCCGGCGCCCGTGATCCCGTCGCCGATCGCGGACGAAGCGAGCGCTGCGGCGCTGAAGACCGTGCTGTCGACGCAGGCGGCGCGCTACATCCACATTTCCGTCTGGGGCGTGCTGCTCGCGACGATCGTGCGCCCCGACATCGCCTTCGTCTGGTATGTGCTGACGATGCTGGCAGGCGTCGGCCGCTCGCAAGTCGAAAAGCGAATGCGCGCCGACCCGGCCGCTTCGTTCTCCAGTCTCAGTTATGCGTTTGTCGGCATGGCCGCCTGCAGCTTCTGGGCGGCGGCGCCAATTCTCGCCTGGCGGTCCGGTCATCCGATGGGCGAAGCGGCGGCGCTCTTCTATGTCGTCGGCGGCTATATGCTGGCGACCGCGCAATTGCGCTCGACGCCGTCGAACGCGCTCATCGTCACATCGCCCTATGGCGCCGCATTTCTTTATCTCCTCGCCGAAAGCTTCGGGACAGCGATGTTCTGGCCGATGGTCGCGGCCATCCCGGTCATCGTCACGACCGTCGGCTATGTTCTTGTCTTCGGATATTTGTCGCAGGCCGAGACGAAGAAAATGAATGCCGAGCGCAGCGCGCTCATCGCCGAGCTTGAGACGGCGCGCGACGCGGCGGAAAACGCGTCGCAGGCGAAATCGATGTTCCTCGCCAATATGAGCCATGAAATCCGCACGCCCATGAACGGCGTTCTCGGCATGGCCGAGTTGCTGTCGCAGACCGGCCTCGACGCGCGCCAGCGTCTTTATGCGGATACGATCCACAAATCCGGCGCCGCGCTGCTGACGATCATCAACGACATTCTCGATTTCTCGAAGATCGAGGCCGGGCGGCTCGAACTCGACGAGACGCCGTTCGATCTGCGGGTCGCGATCGAAGACGTCGTCGCGCTGGTTGCGCCCCGCGCGCATGAAAAACAGGTCGAACTCGTCGTCCGCTACCAGCCCTCGCTGCCGCCGGGTCTTGTCGGCGATGGCGGCCGCATTCGGCAGGTCATCACCAATCTCGTCGGCAACGCCGTCAAATTCACCGAAAAGGGCTATGTCCTCGTCAGCGTCAGCGGGGGCGTCGACAACGCCGTCGCCAGCCTTCGCGTCGAGGTCTCCGACACCGGCATCGGCATCGCGCCGGAAAAGCTCTCGAAGATTTTCGAATCCTTCGCGCAGGCCGATTCGTCGACGACGCGGCGCTTCGGCGGCACCGGCCTCGGTCTGTCGATCTCGCGCAAGCTGATCGAAGCGATGGGCGGACGGCTCGGCGTCGCGTCGTCGGTCGGCGACGGGTCGAATTTCTGGTTCGATCTGTCATTGCCGGTCGCCGAGATCGGCGAACCGCGCGCCGACACGCTGGCGATCTCGCACAATCGCCGCGTTCTCGTCGTCGACGATGTCGAGGTCAACCGGCAGATCGGTCTTGAGCAGCTCGGCGCCTGGGGATTTCGCGTCGACGCCGTCGCAAGCGCCGACACCGCCATGCTGGCGCTGCGGGCCGCCGTCGCCGACAGCGATCCCTACGACCTTGCGATTCTCGATTACTTCATGCCGGAGGTCGATGGCGAGATGCTGGCGCGGAAAATCCGCGGCGACACGTCGATCCGCGAAACGCCTTTGTTGATCCTGACCTCGGTCGACCAGCCGGGCGACGCGCGCAAGTTCCGGGAAATCGGCGTCGAGGGCTATCTCGTAAAGCCCGCGCGCTCCTCGCTGCTGATGTCGACGATCAGACAGATCATCGGCGCCAAGACCGCCGCGACGACGGACGCCGCCGACCGCGAAGCGCCGGCGGCGGAG
>JBGSNB010000468.1:0-2027 GCA_041739835.1 Parvularculaceae bacterium
GACGCTGGGATGACCGCGACCCACGTCATCGCCTCGGGCGACCGCGGCGGTTCTGGTGAGGGCCCGAGTCTGTCTCAGCGTGAGGAGTGATTGATGATGTTCCGACGCACATCGACCCATTATGGCGAGACACCCAAACCCGAGACGCCATATCTCCGGGCGCAAACGGCCTGGGACGAGCGCATGGGCTCAGCGCAGGCGCAGGCGGCGAACTGGCGGCTCGCGGCCCTCAGTGCGCTTGGGGTCTCGTGCCTCTCCGTTGGCGGCCTCATCTGGCAGTCGAACCGGTCGATCGTCACGCCCTATGTGGTCGAGATCGACGAGACGGGCGCCGCCCGCGCCGTCGGACCCGCCAGCGAATCCTACGTGCCGTCCGACGCGCAGATTGCGCACAGCCTCGCTGAGTTCATTCGCGACGTCCGCTCGGTGTCAATCGATCCGGTCGTCGTCCGCGAGAATTGGCTTCGCGCCTATGATTACGCGACCGACCGCGGCGCGATGGCGCTCAATGATTACGCCCGCGACAATGATCCGTTCAAGGATGTCGGAAGGCGCAGCGTCACCGTCGACGTCGGCAGCGTCGTCAGGGCGTCGGGCGACTCCTTCGAAATCCGCTGGTCGGAAAAGACCTATGCGAGCGGCCAGTTCGAAAAGCAGGAGCGCTTCACCGCGCATCTGACGATCGTCCTGTCGAGCCCTCGCACCGCCGAGGCGCTGCACAAGAATCCGCTCGGGCTCTACGTCCATGGCGTCAACTGGTCGAAGGATCTTTCAACGGGAGAACCCTCATGAAATCCGCCGTCTCCTATCTGGCGATGATCGCGCTCGCAGGCTGCGCGACAACCTATCCCGACATCGCGCTCGATGAGCCGCGCCCGGCGACTCCCGCGAAGATGGTCAGCTTCGACGGCGGACCTGTTCGCGAAATCGTCGAGACGGCGACGCCCTATCCCTTGCCGGGGCAATTGAAGCCGCTTGAAGAAGACGTGGCAGCTGGCGCACCGCTCAAACCCTTCGAACGCATCGAGACGGCGAACGAGCGCGCCAAGATTGAGCCTGACCTCGACCGGTTCCTCAACGCCGTCCAAGTCTATCCCTTCATGGACGGCGCCCTCTATCAGCTTTATGGCGCGCCGGAGCAGGTGACCGACATCGCGCTCGAACCCGGCGAGCGCCTCAACTCCGTCTCCGCCGGCGACACGGTGCGTTGGATCGTCGGCGACACATCAAGCGGCGACGCCGATGGCAAAAGCGGCGGCGAGCGCGTCCACATCCTGGTCAAGCCGATCGCGGCGAACCTGAAGACCAATCTCGTCATCGCCACGGACCGGCGCGCCTATCACCTCGAAATGCGCTCGTTCCGCGAGACCTATATGGCGGCGATCTCCTGGACCTATCCGCAGGACGCACTGGTCAAACGCCGCAACGACAACGATCGCGCCACCCTGAAGATCCAAAGCACGATCGCCGCCGGCGTCGATCCGGATGATTTGAAATTCCGGTACGAGATCGAAGGCGACAAGCCGCACTGGCGCCCGGTTCGCGCCTTCGACAACGGGAAACAGGTCTTCATTCAGTTTCCCGACGCGATCGCGCAAGGGGAAGCGCCGCCGCTCTTTATTCTCGGGCGAATCGGCGAACCCGAACTCGTCAATTACCGCATGCGCGGCAATTACTATGTCGTCGATCGGCTGTTCGCCGCTGCCGAACTCCGCCTCGGCGAAAAGGACCAGGACATCGTCCGCATTGTTCGCACCGATCTCAAAGGTCGCAGCTGACATGGAAGCCGCCGCCAGAAAGGAACAGCCGAAAGAAGAGCCGGAGGCGCTGAGACTGCGGGCGAATCCGAGGCCCGTGACGCGCCTCAATCGCACCGCCCTGATGATCGCTGTGAACCGGCATGGAATAAGGACCCCGTTTTCGGGGTGATCGGCATCCAAAAGGGACCCCGGGGACATTGGGTCCACACTGGCTTCCATATTCATGGGAGCCGAGGATGGGATGCTGATAGTGGAGACGATCGCCAA
>JBGSNB010000490.1:0-5658 GCA_041739835.1 Parvularculaceae bacterium
ATTCGCCCTGGACCCTAAGGACCAGGTGGGCGCCGCATGATGGAGACCACGGTCTCCGCCAGAGGCAGCTCCCGTTCTGTGAGATACGGCCCCGGGGAATGTCGTCCAGACGCGCCGGGCAGCGGACTTCAGATAGGCCCGGAGGACGGCGGCGTAAAGGGCGGGCGGGCCGAAACGACGATTTCGCCGGCGGCGCTATCGGCGGATCGCCGCCTCATAAGCGACGGACTTCACCAGCGCCCGCGCGCGCGACGTCGGCATGGTCGGCCCCGGGTTCGTCTGCGACAGCACGATCGCGGCGACGCCGTCTTCCGGGTTGACGACGAACCAGGTGTCGAGATGTCCGGTCCACCCCCACTCGCCGTTGACGGCCTCGCCCTCGGCTCTGGTCACATCGATCACGACCGTTCCGCCGAGCCCGAAGCTGGCGCTGTCGCGCTCCCAAAGCCGCGCGTTTGCGCCGGGCGCCAGATTGTCCGCCATCATGCGCCGGACCGATTCTTTCGACAAAACCCGTCCGCCCTCCGCGTCGCCGCCGCGCAGCATCATCAGGCAAAATCGCAGATAGTCGGGCGCGGAAGACACGAGGCCGGCGCCGCCCGACGCAACGCCAAAACCATCCTTGTTGATGTCGCCGGCAAGGTCGATGTCGCCGGCGGCGACCAGTCGTCCGTCGCCGCCGAATTCATAAACCGCAGCGACGCGGTCAAAGTCAGTATGGTCGAGAAAGAATTCGGTGTCCGTCATGCCGAGCGGATCGAGAAGGTGCTTCTTCAAATAGGCCTCAATCGGCTCGCCGGTCGCGACTTCGATGATGCGCGCGGCGATGTCGATCGAATAGGAGTAGCGCCATTCCTTGCCGGGATCATCGTAAAGCGGAAGCCGCGCGATCTGGTCGATACGCTCCGCGAGCGTTCCCTGCGTCGCGAGGAGATTGGCCTCGACGTAAAGTCGGTCCAGCGTCGAAGCGCGGTCGAACACATAGCCGATCCCGGCCGTATGCGTCAGCAGATCGTGGATCGTCATCGCTCTCGCCGGCGCTCGGGTCGCGAATTCGCCGCGCGCATCCGGCTCTTGCGTTTCGGCGACGCGCGCCTCGGCATAGGCGGGAATATAGCGCGCGACCGGGTCTTCCAGCGTCAGGACATCGCGGTCGACAAGCTGCATGATCGCGGCAGTGATGATCGGCTTTGTCATCGACGCGATGCGAAACCGGGTTTCGATCGTCATCGGCGCGCCAGTCTCGCGGTTCGCCATGCCGGCGGCGACAAGCCGCGCTTCGCCGTCGCGGGTCACAAAGCCGGCGACAAACCCTGCGCGAACGCCGCCGTCGACTTCCGCGTCGAGCGCCTGCTGGATTGTCCGAAGCGCAAGATCCCCTGCGCCGGTCGCGGGCGGATCCGGCGACAACGCTTGCGAGACAACCGCCGCGCCGATCGAGGCGCCAAGCAAGCCCGCGACTAGTATGACGACAAGTCTTGCGCGCATGGACCTGAATTTCCGGCTACAACGCCAAGTCTACGACAAGCCCTCGATATCGCCGGCGACGTTGACCGTGATCTTTTCGGCCGAGGGGATTTTCGGCAGGCCCGGCATCGTCATGATCTCGCCGCAGATGGCGACGACGAAACCGGCGCCGGCGGAAAGGCGCGCCTCGCGCACATGCAGCGTATGTCCTTCCGCGGCGCCCAGCAAATCCGGGTCGTCGGAAAAGCTGTACTGCGTCTTCGCCATGCAGACCGGAAGATTTGCAAAGCCTGCCTGCTCGAAGCGCGCCAGCGCTTTTGCGGCGGCGGGCTCATAGGCGACGCCGCCGGCGCGATAGATGCGCTGCGCGATCGTTTCGATTTTCGCTTTCAGCGGCAGATCATCGGCGTAAAGCGGGCGGAAAGCGGCCTCCCCGCGCTCGACAAGCGCGACGACGGCGTGGGCGAGGTCGGCAGCGCCGGCCGAGCCTTCCGCCCAGTGTCGGCACAAGATCGCCTCCGCGCCGGCGCTCCTTGCCGCCTCCGCCGCCGCCGCGAATTCGGCTTTCGTGTCGCCGTCAAAGGCGTTGATGGCGACGATCGCGGGAACGCCGAAGGCGGCGACATTCGAGATGTGGCGCTGAAGATTGGCCGACCCGCGGACGACGGCGGCGACATCTTCGCGGGTGAGATCTTTTCTTGAGACCCCGCCATTCATCTTCAGCGCGCGAATCGTTGCGACGATGACCGCCGCCCGGGGCGAAAGGCCGGCCTTTCGGCATTTGATGTCGAAGAATTTCTCGGCGCCGAGATCGGCGCCGAACCCCGCTTCCGTAACGACATAGTCGGCGAGCGCGAGGCCGGCGCGCGTCGCGACGAGCGAATTGCAGCCATGCGCGATATTCGCGAACGGGCCGCCGTGGAGAATCGCCGGGGTGTTCTCCAGCGTCTGGACAAGGTTGGGATTGATGGCGTCCTTCAGAAGCGCGGCCATCGCGCCGTGCGCCTTGAGGTCGCGCGCCGTCACCGGCGCGCCGCTGCGGTTCCAGCCGACGATGATATCGCCGAGGCGGCGCATCAGGTCGTCGAGATTTTCAGACAGGCACAAGATCGCCATCGCTTCCGAGGCGACGGTGATGTCAAAGCCGGTCTGGCGGACGACGCCGTTGCCCTCGCCAAGGCCGACGACAATGTCGCGCAGCGACCGGTCGTTCATGTCCATGACCCGCCGCCAGACAATCTTGCGCGGGTCGATGTCGAGCGCATTCCCCCATTTCAGATGATTGTCGATCAGGGCCGAGAGCAGATTATGCGCGGAGGTGATCGCGTGGAAATCGCCGGTGAAATGCAGGTTGATGTCGTCCATCGGGACGACCTGCGACCTGCCGCCGCCGGTCGCACCGCCCTTGACGCCGAAGCAGGGTCCGAGCGAGGGCTCGCGCAGGACGATCGCGGTTTTCTTGCCGATACGACTTAGGGCGTCGCCAAGCCCGATCGTCGTCGTCGTTTTTCCTTCGCCGGCCGGCGTCGGATTGATCGCGGTGACGAGGATGAGCGCGCCTTTCTCCCGGGATTTGAGATCGCCGAGCAGGGCAAGATCGATCTTCGCCTTCGTGCGGCCATAGGGAATGACGGCGGTCGGCGCCAGGCCAAGTTTCGCGCCGATCTCGGTGATCGGCGCCATCCGCGCCGCGCGCGCTATCTCGATGTCGCTGGTCAAATCTGTCCCCGCCCGCGCTGATAAAGCGGCGGACCCTATCTTTGTTGCCGCATCATGGGCAAGCAAGGATCACGCGCGAACGCGGAAAAAGCCGATTTGTGCGGCGCCGTAATGGCGTCGATCTGTTTCGACATAGCCAGGAACGGCGACCGGCGCTTCGCCTTTGCCCTGTTCGACAAGGACGAACGCGCCATCGGCAAGCCATGCCCCGGATTTCAACGCCTCAAGAGCCGCGCGCGCCAGATCCTTCCCATACGGAGGGTCGAGAAAGGCGAGCGTGAAGCCCGGACCGACGCCTGCCGGTTTCGCGCCCAGCGCCGTCGCGGAGCGCCGATGGATGCGGGTGTTTCCAAACAGGCCGAGCGCCTCGATATTGTCGCGGATGGCGGCGCGCGCCTCCGCGTCGCTTTCGACGAAAAGGCAGAATGACGCGCCGCGCGACATCGCCTCAAAACCGAGCGCGCCGGAGCCTGCAAACAGATCAATAACCCGCGCGCCCGCGAGAGAAAATTCGGGATTATGCTCTACAATATTGAAAAGCGACTCGCGGGTGCGATCAGCGGTCGGCCGCGTCGCGCGGCCTTTCGGCGCGACAAGCGGCCGTCCCGAATAAATGCCGCCGATGATGCGCATCACTCGTCCCGGTCACGCTTCAGCCCGTCGAGACGGTTTCGGTCGATGTCGTCTTCCGCTTTCCGGCGCTGCTTTTCCGTCTTGGTGCGCCCGAACTTGGCGCGATTTTGCGCCGCGGCGTCTTCTTTGGCGGCGGCGCGTTTCTTCTTGCGCGCGCGATTGAGATTGATGATGTCGGCCATTGCCTAAATCCCGAGCGCCTCGCAGGTCTTCTTGCCGAGCTGTTCCTTCAGCTGCTTTGCAGGAACTTCCTCAATCGCGCCGTCCTGCAGCCCGCCGAGCTGGAAAGGCCCGAAGGCGGTGCGGATGAGGCGGTTCACCTGCAGCCCCAAATGCTCCATCACTTTGCGAATTTCGCGGTTCTTGCCCTCCGTGATCGACGCGGTGATCCACACATTCCCGCCCTTGGTCTGATCGAGCGTCGCCCGGATCGGCTTGTAATCGACGCCGTCGATCGTCAGGCCCTCGCCGAGCTTGTCCAGCGCCTTCTGGTCGATCTTGCCGTAGGCGCGAATGCGATAGCGCCTGATCCACGCATTGGCGGGCAGTTCGAGCTGGCGCGCAAGGCCGCCGTCATTGGTCAACAGCAACAATCCCTCGGTCGTCAGGTCGAGGCGTCCGATGGAAATCACGCGTGGCAGCCGAGCGCCGATCGCGTCGAAAACGGTCGGTCGCCCCTGCGGGTCCTTGTGGGTCGTCACGAGGCCGGACGGCTTGTGATAGCGCCACAGGCGCGGCGGCTCTTTCGATTTGACGCGCACGCCGTCGACGCGGACATCCATGCCCGGAATGATCTTGAACGCAGGCGTCGTCAACACCGCGCCGTCAACCGTGACGATGCCCTGCTCGATCAGTTTTTCCGCTTCGCGGCGCGAAGCGATCCCGGCGCGCGCGAGAAATTTCGCGATGCGCTCGCCGTCCTTGTCCAGACCGTCTTTTTCGGCCGGTTTTTCGAGCATGGTTAATGCGTCCTTAAGGGCATTTTCGTCTTATGGTCATCAGACCATTCAATTGTCGAGGGCGGCTGTGGACCTGAAGGAAGAACTGGCGATCGGCGGGGACCCCGCCTCGCACTGGTATTACATTTCAAAAGGCCGGGCGATCAAATCGCTGCTCGGCGCCGGACCCTTCGCTTCGATCCTGGATGTCGGCGCCGGATCCGGCGTCTTTTCGCGGATGCTGACGCAGGCCGGCGTTGCGACGAAGGCCGTCTGCGTCGATCCAAATTATTCGGACGAGTGGATCGCCGGTCGCCCGGACGGCGCTGTCCGGTATGTCCGCTCCGTCGATCATAGCGACGCCTCGCTGGTCTTGATGATCGACGTCATCGAACATGTCGATGACGACGTCGCATTGATCGCCGAATATGCGCGTCTGTCGAAACCGGGAACACGGTTCTTGATTTCCGTGCCGGCATTCAATTTTCTGTGGTCGTCTCACGACGATTTTCTTGAGCACCGTCGGCGCTACACGCTGGAAACGCTCGAGCGCTCGGTGCGGGCGACGGGCTTGCAGCCGAAATCCTTGCGCTATTTTTTCGGCATGCTGTTTCCCGCCGTCGCCGCCATGCGGATCGCCGATCGGGCGTTCAACGCGGACAAGGCCGCGACCGGCAGCGCGCTCAAGACCGCGCCCGGCTGGCTGACGCGAACCCTGGTCGCTGTCCACGACATCGAGCGCATGACTGTGTTTCCATTGAACAGGCTGGCGGGCGTGACCGCCTTCTGCCTCGCCGAAAAACCCGCGGCGCTGGCGAAAGCGGCGGACGCCGCCTAAAAGGCGGCGATGACCGGGACGATCGATCAAGACATGATGCGCCGCGCCCTCGCGGAAGCGGCC
>JBGSNB010000497.1:0-2023 GCA_041739835.1 Parvularculaceae bacterium
CGCCGGCGGCCTCATAAACCTTGCGGACCTCGGCGATCTCGCTGTCACGCACCTGCTGCGTGACCGCAAGTCGCGAGCGCAAGGGCGCCGGCAGCGCGGCGATCGCCGCCGGGACGACCTTTGAGAATAGCGAAGCTCCCTGGCTGCCGCCGAAGACGAGCAGAGAAATCCGCGCGTCATCCGTCAGCGTCGGGAATGGCGTTTGCACCGCGGCGCCCACCTCATCCCGCACCGGATTGCCGACTTCAATAATTTGTGCGCGGACTTTCTCCGCTTTTTCGAGGATTGGAAATCCGTGCGCGACGAAGGCGGCGCCGCCTGTAACCATGCGATTGGCCCGACCGAGAACGCCGTTTTGTTCATGAACGCCGTAAGGAACGCCTAGAAGTTGCGCCGCCTTCATCGCCGGAAACGAAGGATAGCCGCCAAAGCCCACCGCCGCCGCGACATGCCGCTTCCGGAATTCGCGTAACGCCGTCAGCAATCCGCCCGCGAGCGACACCGCCGCGGCGGCCTTGGCGATCGGGCCGCCGATCGACGGGCTCGCCGCCGAGATCATCAGCCGTTCGTCCGCCGGAAATTTCGACGCGAACCGCGCGCCGCGGGCGTCGGTCACGAGCAGGATGCGCCAGCCGCGCCGCTTCAGTTCCTGCGCCAGCGCCTCGGCCGAAAACAGATGGCCGCCGGTGCCTCCGGCGGCGAGCGCGATCAGGCCTTCCTTGCGCGCGCTCACGGCATGACGTCCTTTCGCCTCGCGGCAGGCGACTGCCGGCGCGTCAGCGCGAGAATCAGGCCGACGGTCAGCGCCGCCGCGATCAGCGACGATCCGCCATAGGAGATGAACGGCAAGGTCATCCCTTTCGCCGGCAGCACGCGCAGATTGACGCCGATATTGATGAAGCTCTGCAAGCCGATCAGCGCGCCGAGGCCGCAGACGGCGCTTTGCGCGAAGACGCTTTTCAACGCGCCCGCCTTGACGAAACTGCGTATGACGAAGGCGCAAAACAGCGCAAGTATGATGAGGCCGACAATCAGGCCGAATTCCTCTGCGGCAACGGCGAAAATGAAGTCGGTTTGCGCATCGGGCAGCGACAACTTGACGCTCGCCGCCTCGCCGCGCGGCAACAGGCCTCCATTGGCGATCGCTTCGAGCGCCTTGTCGACCTGGTAATTGTCGCCTGCTTCGGGATTGAGAAATCCGTCGATCCGCCTGGCGATATGCGGCGAACCGAAATAGCCGGCGACGAGACCCGAGACCGCCAGCGCCGCGACGCCGACAAGCCATGCGATCGAGCCGCCGGCGACAAAGAACATCGCCAACCACACGGCGGTCAGTAACGCCGCCTGGCCGTAATCGGGCTGTCGCGCCAGCAGCGCGGCGCACACGATGTACAGGCCGGTCGCGATCGCCGCACCTGGGAAATGCGGATTGCGCGCGCCTTCGGCCAGCATCCAGGCGCTGAAAATGACGAAGCCCGGCTTCAGGAATTCGGAGGGCTGGAACGACATCGGGCCGAGCGGCAGCCAGCGCCTTGCGCCGTTGATTTCCGGCGCAAATGTCACTGCCGCGATAAGCGCGGCCAGCGACAGCGCAAACAGGACCGTCCCGAAGCGCCGCGCCTGCAGCGGCGTCAGCATCGAGACGCCGAGCATCACCGCCACCGCAGGCGGGAGGAAGGTGACCTGTCGCAGGGGAAAATGAAATGGGTCCTCGATGCCGAGGCGCGCCGCCGCGCCAGGGCCGGCCGCGAAGACGAGAACGACGCCGATCGTCATCAGCGCCGTCAGCATCAGCAGCGAGGGGTGGTCGACGGACCACCACCATCGCGCGGCGGGCGAAGTGTCGAGCCGGCTAATCGCCTTCATGCGGCTGCTCCGTTCAACGTTTCGATCTGATTGGCGAGTTTGCGAAAGACCTCGCCGCGCTCCTCGAAATTCCGGAATTGGTCATAGGAGGCGCAGGCGGGCGACAGCAGCACGACAGGCGCCGCAAGTCCGCTCTGCGCCGCGTCCCGTGCGGCGC
>JBGSNB010000561.1:0-2705 GCA_041739835.1 Parvularculaceae bacterium
CGCCGGCGCTCCTTTTCGCGGCGTTGTTCGGCGTCGGCGCGGTCGCGATGCGCGGCGCCGGCTGCGCCTACAATGACATCGTCGATCGCGATTTCGACGCGAAAGTCGCGCGCACCGCTTTGCGGCCGATCCCCGCCGGCCAGATCAGCGTCAGGCAGGCATGGGCGTTTCTGGCCTTTCTCTGCGCCGTCGGCCTGCTCGTGCTGCTGCAATTCAATCCGTATACGATCTCTCTTGGCGTCGCGTCGCTGGCGCTGGTCGCCGCCTATCCGTTCATGAAGCGAATTACCTGGTGGCCGCAGGCCTGGCTCGGCCTCACCTTCAACTGGGGGGCGCTTGTGGGCTATGCGGCGATCGCGGGAGAGCTGACGCCGGCGGCGCTGCTGCTCTACGCCGCCGGCGTCGCCTGGACGCTCGGCTATGACACGATTTACGCGCATCAGGACAAGGAGGACGACGCGCTGATCGGCGTCAAATCATCGGCGCGCGCGCTCGGCTCCCGCACGCGATCCGCCCTCGTCGTATTTTACGGGTTCACGATCGCGTTGGCGGCGGCGGCCGGCGCATTCGCCGGATTAACGCCTCTTTACTACGCCGCGCTAATCGCCGCGGCGGCGCATTTCCTTTGGCAGATCCGTCATCTCGACATCGACGATCCCGGCAAGTGCCTTGCGGTTTTCAGGTCCAATCGCAACGCCGGCCTCCTCGTGCTCGCGGCCTTGTTATTGGCGGCGGCGGTCCGCTGAGCCTATGTCCGGCGCTGTTCCCATCCCGATGAGCGGAGTAGGATTTCATGATCAACCGTCGCGCATTGCTGGCCGGCGCCGCAGCCCTATTCGGCGCCACAACCGTCAACGCCAGGACTGAAACGATGAAGCCGGACCCGAAGACCATCCCCGATTACGACAAATGGCGGCTTTCCGAGAAGGAATGGAAAGACCGTCTCGACGCCGAGGCCTATGCGGTCTTGCGCAAGGAAGCGACCGAGCGGCCGTGGACGAGCGCGCTCAACAATGAGAAGCGCCGGGGCGTCTATGCCTGCGCCGGCTGCGGCTATGATCTCTTCTCGTCGGAGACGAAATTCGATTCCGGCACCGGCTGGCCGTCTTTCTTTGACGCGCTGCCAAACGCCCTCGGCAAGAAAACGGACTTCCGGATGATTGTGCCGCGCACGGAATATCACTGCGCGCGTTGCGAAGGCCATCAGGGCCACGTCTTCGATGACGGCCCGTCGCCGACGGGGCTGCGCTATTGCAACAACGGCGTTGCGCTGACCTTCAGGCCCGCCTGACCGCCGGCACTTCCCCTCTCTCGCGCCGTCGCGTATCCTGACGGCCGCTGATGAGGGTTCAAGACATGGCTGACACTCCGATCCGCAACTGGTTGGCGCCTGGCGGCGCGCGGCGCACCGCGATCCAGCTGGTGATTGCGAGCGTCATCGTCGGCGCGTTTCTCGCGTTTTGGGGCGTGTCGCCGGCCGAGTTCTGGGGCGGGATTTTCGACGTCCTGCAGGGAATTCTCGGCTGGCTCGGCGATTCAGTCGGCGAGATCGTCGTCAATCTCGCCACCTATCTGATGTTCGGCGCCGCCATCGTCATTCCGGTCTGGCTGATCTCGCGCGTGCTTGGCGACGGCGGCCGGCGATCGCGGCCGGACATCGCCAAACGCGACTGATCAGGGCGCGGCGGCGATCAGCGCTTGCAGCCGCGCGATATAGTCGATCCACGCTTCTCGTCCCTTGTCGGTCATCCGGCAGACGGTGCGCGGTTTGCGGTTCTGGAACGACTTGCGCAGGCGGATATAGGCGGCCTCCTCCAGCTTGCGCAGGTGCACGGAGAGGTTGCCGTCGGTGCCGCCGACCTTCGCTTTCAGCTCGTTGAAATCCGCTTCGCCGGCGCCCGAAAGATACGCCATCACGGCGAGCCGCACCCGGCCATGGATGACATCGTCAATCTCGCGATAGTCAAAACCGGCGTCCGGCATCGTTCAGATTATGTCGCTCGGCTCGCGCCGCATCAGGAGGACGCCCGGCAGCGCCGCACAAACGAGGCTGCCGGCGGCGCCGATCAGGAACTGCTTTTCATCGCCGACGAAATACAGCGCCGCGACGGAAAAAATCCACGCGGCGCCGGCAAAGCCGCGCATCCAGTCGAGCTTTGCCGCGACAGCGGTCGCAAAAAAGGCGATGCCATAGGCGCCGAAGGCGATCGGAAATGTCAGCCCGAAAACCAATCCCGGCTCGACGCCGACCGTTTTGAAATGTCCGCGAAACGCTATCGCCGCGATCCAGAAGATCGAGAGAAACAGCCCGACGGCGAACCACGCGGCGCTCGCCGTCTTGTTGCCGATCGTCAAGGCGCCGGGCCTGCCGCCCCGGCGTGCGCCATACGCGAAACTGAGGCCCCAGCCGATCACGAAGACTGCGACCCAGAACCAAAGACCGCCGAGGAACGGCAGCGACAATACGCCGGTGAACGTGAAATAATTCAATAACGACGCCGCCGCGATGACGACGCCCCAGATGAGGTATATCGCGCCGCCGACGAGCGGCGCATTGCGCCCCTCTTCAGCGAGCGTCTTCACATAGGCAAGCTCGCCGGCAAGATCGTGCGGGTCGGTCCTGGCCATCGCGCTCTCCTCTTCAAATTCACTTTGAAACGTAAAGCGCGCAGCCGCCCGGCGCAAGCGCCGGCGAGGCGAAGCGA
>JBGSNB010000061.1:0-2640 GCA_041739835.1 Parvularculaceae bacterium
CCGCGATCGGCGCGGCGGCCTCGCCGTTCTTACAGCGCAAAGCCGCGAAGGCGAGGGCAAGCGCTAGCGCGATCAGCGCCAGCGGCGCCGCCTTTGGAAAGCCGTGCCGGCGTAATCGGGGATCCTCGTCTTCTTCCGGCGCCAGGAAGGCGAGGAAAGCGGCGATGACGCCAAGCCCGCCCAACACCAGAGCGCACCACGCCGAAAGGAAACAAATGAGGGAAAAAGGGGTGCGACCGAGCGACAGGAGCGGGACCAGATCGTGCGGGCGTCCGCCGGCAAAATTCGTTGCGATGAAAAGCCCGGCGCAAAAAAGAACGGCCGCGACCAGACCCGCGAACAGCGCCCTCACCGGCGTCATAGGTAACGCCCCACAAACCGCCCCACATTCCGATCGACGCAATCGTTAACGCGGCCCGGCGCGATTGCAAGCCGTCCGGCCTCGACTTCGCGTCAAGGTCCGTCTAGGCCACGCCCACCGCTGCCCCTGATGGAGATATCGATGCGCCCTTCCGGCCGGAGCTTTAACGAAATGCGCGTCGTCAGCCTTGAGCCGGGCGTCGCCAAGCATGCCGAGGGCTCCTGCCTCGTCAAATTCGGCGACACCCATGTCCTGTGCACCGCGAGCTGGGACGAGATGACGCCGCCCTGGCTGCGGGGGCAGGGACGGGGCTGGGTGACCGCCGAATACGGCATGTTGCCCCGCTCGACCCATGAGCGGATGAAGCGCGAGGCCAAGGGCGCCGGCCAGTCGGGCCGCACGCAGGAAATCCAGCGCCTGATCGGCCGCGCCCTGCGCGCTGTTGTCGATCTGAAGGCGCTTGGCGAGCGCCAGATCCTGATCGATTGCGACGTCCTTCAGGCCGATGGCGGCACCAGGACCGCGGCGATCACCGGCTCCTGGGTGGCGCTGAAACAGTGCATGAAATGGGCGACCTCGAACGGCATCCTGAAGAGCGATCCGATCAACGACACCATCGCGGCGATTTCCTGCGGCATCGTCAACGGCGCGCCGGCGCTTGATCTCGATTACGCTGAAGACTCGACCGCCGGCACCGACGCCAATTTCGTCATCACCGGCAAGGGCGGTCTCGTCGAAGTTCAGGGCACCGCGGAAGAGGCGCCTTTTTCAGATGAACAGTTCCTGGCGCTCCTCGCCATGGCGCGGCAAGGCTGCACCGACCTTGCAAGGCGCCAGGTCGAGGCGCTTTAGGCGCCCGTCAGTCTGTGGCGCCCAATAAGCTTGCAATCAGACGATCGTTTGATATCCGGAAATAAGTGCTGATGGTGCAGCGATACCTTGCATCAGAGACGGCTCACGACTATTATATACAAGAAGTTGCACATATGAATGTGCAAATATGAGAGAATTGTTAGAGATATTTGATGCCGAGCCGCACGGTCCTTGCCCGAGAGCTGTCCGCGCTCCTGAAGGTGATGGCGCATCAGGACCGCGTGCGCATCATCGAGGAGCTGCGGCCCGGCGCGCTTGAGGTTTCGACCTTGTCCGAGCGCCTTGGCGTGCCGGCGACGCGCGTTTCGCAGCATCTGGCGCTGTTGAAGGCGCACCGGCTTGTCGAGGAGCGCCGCGACGGCAGGTATCATCACTACAGCCTCGCCGAGCGGGAGCTTGCCGATTGGCTGCTCGACGGCGTCCGCTTCCTCGAACATCGGGTCCGCAGCGACATCGCCGCCCAAGAGGTCATCGACGCCGCGACGAAACTCTGGCGCGCCGCCGCCGCCGACCCGACCAGCAAGCAAACATGACACGGAGACAAGGACCCATGGACAAGATCGCCGCCGGCGTCGTCAAATTCCAGCAGGAGGCCTATCGGGACCGCAAGGATCTTTTCGCGCAGCTCGCGGAAGGGCAGTCGCCGGAAGCGCTGTTCATCACCTGCTCCGACAGCCGCATCGACCCCAATCTGTTGACGCAGACCGACCCCGGCGAATTGTTCATCTGCCGCAACGCCGGCAACATCGTGCCGCCGCACTCGCAATATACCGGCGCGATGACCGCCTCGATCGAGTTTGCGGTCGGAGCGCTGAAAGTTCCGCATATCATCGTATGCGGACATTCCGAATGCGGCGCCATGAAAGGCGCGATGAACCCCGAAGGCCTCGACGATTTCCCGCATGTCAAGGAGTGGCTCGGCTATGCGCGCGCCGCGGCGCTCGTCACGAAGAAAAAAGGCGTCGCACTCGACGACAAGGAAAAGCTCGACATGCTGATCCGCGAGAACGTTCTTTTGCAGATCGCCCATCTGAAAACCCATCCCTATGTCGCCGTGCAGCTTTCCGCGGGCGAAACCGAAATCCACGGCTGGGTCTACGACATCCGCAGCGGCGCCGTTCTCGCCTATGACGAAAAGGCGAATGACTTCATTCCCGTCGCCGAACACTACAAGCAGGCCGTCGGCGCCGTGCTCCACGCCCATCACCATCGCGCCGCCCAGTAAGCCGACAAGCGTCAGGGAGACTTCATGATGACCGCGACGAAATCGCGGCCCGCAGCGGCGGGCGTTCTTGGAACATGGTTCGATTTCAGCAATCTCCGCGGGGACCTGATGGGCGGCGTCACCGCCGGCGTCGTCGCGTTGCCGCTTGCGCTCGCCTTTGGCGAAGCGTCCGGCGCCGGCC
>JBGSNB010000078.1:0-2335 GCA_041739835.1 Parvularculaceae bacterium
CGCCGGCGCCGCCGGTCGGCCCGTTCTACCGCATGGCGGCGAGCCAGGGACTGCCGGTGATCTATTTCGCCGGCGGCGGCGACAATCCTTACAATTATACGGGCGTCGGCTATGACGGCGTACCGGCGAAACCCTCGGACAAACTCATCGCCTATGAAGTCGGCGCCGGCGAATGGCGCGTCGTCGGCGACATCCCGCCGAGCATGGACCATCGCGGCCTCGTCGCCGGCGAGAAGGGGCTTTATGTCGTCGGCGGAATCGGCGCCGACCTTGGCGTCCTCAACACGATCACCCGCCTTGCGACGGAGTAGGAAATTGGACCGCGTCTCCTCCTCGACATGTTTCGGCGGCGAGCAGGCCGTGTGGAAACATCATAGCCGCGCGCTTTCCTGCGACATGCGCTTTGCCGTCTTCACGCCGCCGGCGGAAAGCTGCGGCGCCGGCCCCTATCCGACGCTGTTCTGGCTTTCGGGTCTCACCTGCACGGAGGAAAATTTCACCGTGAAGGCGGGCGCGCAGCGCGTCGCGGCGGAGCTTGGGATGATGATCGTCGCGCCGGATACGAGCCCGCGCGGCGACGACGTTCCGGACCTCGATCCGAAAACCTATGATTTCGGCAAGGGCGCCGGCTTTTATCTCGATGCGACCGAGGCGCCGTGGGCCGCGCATTACCGCATGTATTCCTATGTCGCCGACGAACTCCCGGCGCTCATCGCCGCGGATCTCCCTTCCGATCCGTCGCGCACCGGGATTTCCGGCCATTCGATGGGCGGGCACGGCGCCTTGACCATTCATCTGAAGAACCCGGAAAAATTCCGTTCCTGTTCCGCCTTCTCGCCGATTGTTGCGCCGTCGGAGGTTCCGTGGGGACAAAAGGCGTTTACGAATTATCTGGGTCCGGATCGGGCGGATTGGGCGCGTTATGATGCGACGCTGCTTCTCGCCGCGCGCGGGCCGAGCGATGCGCATATCCTGATTGATCAGGGTACGGCGGATCAGTTCCTCGCCGAGCAGCTCCGCCCGGACCTGTTTGAGGCGGCGGCGAAGAAAGCCGGACAACAGCTGACGCTCAACCGGCGCGTCGGCTACGACCATTCGTATTTTTTCATCGCGAGCTTCATTGCCGACCACCTCAAATGGCACGATCGGGCGCTGCGGCGATGAAAGTCGCGGCGGCCGACGGCGGGCGATTTTTCGTTAACCATCTATCCCGCTGATTCCATTTCCGAAAATAAATCCGTCCTACACCTTGCGTTTGGCTTTATGATGCTTGCGATTTGGAATTTTGACGGAAAGGAACGTGCGTTGACGGTTGGCGAGCGTAAGACGAAGGTACGGACCCATGCGGCGATGGTGAATTGGGATGCTCTTTCCGCCAGGAAAAAGCATGCCTTTTGCCGCGCAACCCGGCGCGGACAGTCAGAAAACCGGAGAGACGGCGCGCCGAAGGGGCCTGCCAATTCCTCCGCCGACATAGGACGCGCCGCATGACCGCAAAGACCGCCGCCATCCTCGCCATCGGCGACGAGTTGTTGTCCGGGCGGACGCGCGACGCCAACATCCATCACCTCGCGGGCTGGCTGACGGCGCGCGCGATCGCCTTGCAAGAGGCGCGCATCGTCGCCGACGACGCGGCGGCGATCATCGCGGCGCTGAACAGCCTGCGCACGAAATATGATTACGTCTTCACATCGGGCGGCATCGGCCCGACGCATGACGACATCACCTATGACGCCGTCGCCAAGGCGTTCGGCCGGCGGGTGACCGAGCACCCGGACGCGATGCGCCTGATCCGCGCCTGGTATGAGGGGAAGGGCGAGGAGGTGACGGCGGCGCGGCGGCGCATGGCGCTGATGCCGGAGGGCGCCGAGCTCATCATGAATCCGGTCACTGGCGCGCCGGGGGTCAGGATCGGGAATGTCTTCGTGATGGCGGGCGTCCCCGGGATTTTTCAGGGCATGCTGACCGCCATCGAGACGGCGCTCGAACGCGGCGTCCAGATCCATTCGCGCGCGGTGACGGCGCTCGGCCTGCCGGAATCGCGGCTCGCCGAGCAATTGCTGACGATCCAGAACGCGATCAGGGGCGTCGCCATCGGCTCCTATCCGATCGACGGCGATGAAAAAGGCGTCACCATCGTCGCGCGCGCGCAAGATCCGGCGGCGGCCGACGCTGCGATCCTTCGCGTGTCGGACGCCATGCGCGCGCTCGGGGCCGAACCGCTGACCGGCGAACGGCCGGGCCGATGACGGGCGCAGGATTGAGATATAGAATGGCGACGGCGCGAAGCGAGGAGACCAGAAACATGAAGAAAACCATTTTGATGCTGGCGGCC
>JBGSNB010000088.1:0-2649 GCA_041739835.1 Parvularculaceae bacterium
GCGCAAAGAGGGCGACGATGCGCGCGCCGCCGCCGGCGAAGGTCGCCAGCCGATGCGCGATCCCCTCGGCCGCCCGATCGGCGACGCCTATGGGTCGGGCGTCGACGTCCCGGAAAAGTCCGACGCGCAAAGAACACGCGACCTGATTGAGGAATTGCGGCGGCGCTTGTCCGACGGCGCGCGCACCGAAGACGAGATCAAATATCTCGAAAGGCTGCTGGAGCGATTCTGAGACCGTCCGCATAGACATCGTTCGCGGTCGGCCATATTGTCCGCGGCGCCCTCCTTCTAGGTCTCCTCGCCATGGCGAAGCGTCTCTTCCAGGTCATCATCCTGTCGATGGTTCTCGGCGTCATCGCCGGCGCGCTGATCTTCGAATACGCCGCGCCGGACGCCGCCAAGTCGATCGCGTCCTATCTGAAGATCGTCACCGACATCTTCCTGCGCCTCATCAAGATGATCATCGCGCCGCTGGTGCTGACGACCCTGATCGTCGGCATTGCGCATATGGGCGATTCGAAAGCGCTCGGCCGCATCGGCCTCAGGACCATGCTGTGGTTCATCGGCGCCTCGCTGTTTTCGCTGGGGCTCGGTCTCTTGATGGTCAATCTGATCCAGCCGGGCGCGGGCTTTGACGCGGCGCTTCCCGCGGATGCGGCGTCCGGCGTCGACGCATCGAAATTCACCCTCGCCGAGTTCATCACGCATCTGGTTCCGCGCTCGATCATCGAGGCGATGGCGACGAACGAAATCTTGCAGATTGTCATCTTTTCGGTGTTCGCCGGCGTCGCGCTCGCCAAGCTCGGCGAAAAAACCGCGAAGGTCGTCGAACTGACCGAGCAGGTCGCTTACGTGATGCTGAAGGTGACCGAATATGTGATGCTGCTCGCGCCTTTCGCGGTGTTCGCCGCGCTTGCCGGCGTCATCGCGGTGAAGGGGCTCGGCGTCATCGTCGATTATGGAAAATTCGTCGGCGGATTCTACCTGTCGCTGCTCATCTTGTGGGCGGCGCTGGCGCTCGCCGGCCGCGTCGTCATCGGCAAGCGCACCGGCGAACTTATCGCCTCCATCCGCGAGCCGGTCGCCATCGCCTTCTCGACCGCGAGCTCGGAGGCCGCTTATCCAAAGCTCCTTGAAAAGCTCGAACGCTTCGGCGTCGCCAACCGTATTGCGAGCTTCGTGCTGCCGCTCGGCTATTCGTTCAATCTCGACGGCTCGATGATGTATTGCGCTTTCGCGACGATGTTCATCGCGCAGGCCTATGGCGTCGAAATGACCGTCGTCGAGCAGATCACCATGCTGCTGTTCCTGATGGTGACGTCAAAGGGCATGGCGGCCGTGCCGCGCGCCTCGCTCGTGGTCATCGCCGCGACATTGACCGCCTTCAATCTGCCGGAGGAAGGCCTGCTGCTGCTGCTCGCGGTCGACCAATTCCTCGACATGGGGCGCAGCGGCACCAATATCGTCGGCAATTCGATCGCGACCGCGGCGGTCGCGAAATGGGAAGGGCTCTTGCGCGACAATGTGCTGACGCCGCCGCTCGCCGAACGCGCGCGCGACGACGCCGAAGCGATCATCGTCGCATCGCGGAGGGGCTGATCACCCGACGACGCCGATAAACGGCAGGCCGCGCGTGCGCCCGTCGTCGTCCATGCCGTAGCCGACGATGAAGTCGTCGCCGGACGCCTCGAAGCCGATGAAATCGGCGTCGATGTCGGCGCTGCGGCCGGTCGCTTTCCTGACGAGGACGCCGATCCTCGCGTCCGCGGCGCCGCGATCGAGCACCATGTTCTTGGCGAAATGCAGGCTGCGGCCGGTGTCGAGCACGTCGTCGATGAGGAGCACCGAGCGGCCCTCAAGCGGGACCGAGAAATCCTTCAGCAAAGTGACGACGCCGGTTGAGGCCCGCGCGCCGCCATAACTGGACAACTGCACGAAGTCGACGAAGGGGTCGCAGCCGAGGCGATGCAGCGCGCGCAACAGGTCGGCGGCGAAAATGAAGGCGCCTGTCAGCACCGGCGCCATCAGGAAATCCTTCGGCATCGTCGCCGCGATGTCGGCGGCGAGCGCATCGATCCTTGCGCGGACGGCCTGTTCGGAATGGAGAATGCGCATCGCCGCCGTTTAGCGGTTTTGCCGGCGATTGCAACCGACGATCAGTTCTGCGGTTTCAGGAGATCGCCGACCGAGACCTTGACGCCTTCGGCGGGCGCGAAGGAGAGAACCACCTCGCTGACGCCCTCCGGCGCCGGCGCCCTGGTCGAGAAGTCGGCATATTGCCCGGCGCGCACGCGTTCGGCGCGCGCCGCAAACGTCCAGCGCGACAGCACGTCGCCGTCCGGCCCCAACGCCTCGGCGAGAAGCATCGGCGGCGTCACGTCGCCCGCTTCGTCATTTTTCAGGCGGCCGAGAATTTCGATCACCGGCCCTTCCGGCGACAGCGCGACGCGGTGCGTCACGCCTTCGATCTTGAGGCCGTAGGGATTGGCTTCAATGCCGACCGCCTCATAGGCGTCCTTGGCGTTCGGGAACATCGCGACGATGTTGTTGCGGTAGGAATAGGCGACGAAAGCGCAGGCCGCGATGGCGCCGACCCAAGCCGACCAGCCGATGGCGCGCAGCGGCGTCAGGCGGTTCTTCTCGCGCGCC
>JBGSNB010000152.1:0-5651 GCA_041739835.1 Parvularculaceae bacterium
GCGGCTGAAGCCGCCGCCGATTTCGGCGCGGCTGCCTTTGGCTTCGCCGCCTGCGCCGCCGCCGCCGTTGGCGCCGTCTCGGCTTCTGCCGTTCTGCGTCCGAACATCGCTTATCCTATTTCTTCTTCAAGAGTCCCGCGAAGCTGAATTTGCTCTTCTTGGAGGCGGTCTGGGTGCGTCCAAGGATGAGCGACGTCAACTCGCGCAAGTTCTGCGCGGTCTTTGTTTTGGCGCCGACCGTCAGGATCGGCGACGCGTTGGTCGCCGCGGTATGGAAGAGTTGCGGCTCCCAGGTGAAGACGACCGACGGCTTCAGGCCGACATGTTCGGCGTATTGCGCCGGCTGAACCGATGACACTTTCTGGTCGAACTGATTGATGACGAGCAGCGGCGGCGAATCGTTCGGCCGCGCGCCCGAGATGATGTCGACGAGATTCTTGGTGTTGCGAAACGCCGCGAGATCCGCTGTCGCCGTGATGACGATCTGGTCGGCCGTCTGCAAAAGGCGTTTCGACCAGCCGGTCCAAATATGCGGCACGTCGACGATGATCGTCGGCGCGGCGCCGCGAACGACGTCGATGACGGTCTCGAACGCCTGATCGTCGATATCGTAGTCGCGATCGAGAAGATTTGGCGCCGTGAACAGGCTCAGCCTTTCAGTGTGCTTCTGCAGCAGACGATCAAGCAGAACATCGTCAAGGCGCTCCGGCGACGCCAGCGCCTCGACAAGTCCCGAGGTCGGATCTTGTTCGAAATCGAGGCTCGCAGTGCCGAACGGCAAGTCGAGGTCGAGAATGACGGTGTCGCTCTGCATTTCCTCCGCCGCGCACCAGGCGACGTTGTGGGCGAGCGTCGACGAGCCTGCGCCGCCCCGCGCGCCGACAAACGCGATCGTGCGGCCGATCGGCGGCGCGGACGGGTCGACATAGAGCGTCGCGATCGACTTGATGATCTGCAGCGGCGAGCGCGGGCGGACGATATAATCGCTGATCCCCTGGCGCATCAGCTCCCGGTAGAGGCCGATGTCGTTGGCGCGGCCGATCAGGATCACTTTGGTTGATGGATCGCAGACTTCGGCAAGCTCGCCGAGCTGCGCGAACAGGCCGGCGCCGCCGTCAAGCGTTTCGACGATGATGAGGTTCGGCGTCGCCGCGGTCTGGAAATGATCGACGGCCTTGGCGAGGCCGCCCATGTGAACGGTGAGATGGGTTTTTGCGAGACGCCGATCGACCGCCGCCTTTTCAAGCAGCGCGGTTGTGTCCGGGGTTTCGCAGAACGCGTGGATCGAGATCCGCGGGACAGGCCGGTGATCTTCTTCGCTTTCGTCGAATTCGGCGACGTCAACCGACGAATCGTCCGCGACCGCGATCGCCTGGCTCTTCGGGATGGCGACAGCCGTCGCCGCGCGCTGCGGCTTGGCCGGCGCTGAAAGCGGGGGCTCCTTCGCGGCGGGCGCCGGCCTTTCAGGCTCGAAACTGAAGTCTTCGATATCGCTGATTCCAAGTTCGTCCGCGAGCAGGTCTTCATCGCTGAAATCCTCCTCGCCAAGCGCCGCGAGTTCTTCGTCAGACAATTCGTCGTCCAGCCAGGCGTCGTCATCGGCGGCGGCCGCCGACGCTTTCGCATAGCTGACTTTTGCCGACTTCAAGGGTCCGCCGTCCGGTCCGAGACTGGCGGCGGCGTTCGCCGCGCCCTCCTCGTCGTGGGCGATCTCGAATGCAGCTTCTGAGGCCTTCCTCATCTCAAACTCCCTCCAGGCGGCGCCTGACCCCTTATCGTCGGTTATTGACTGGCGACTTGCGCGTCGACTTCGCCGTCGGTTGCGCTTGATGTGACCTTGCCAGCGCGGAACGCAGCAACGCCCCTGATGCGGGTCGCCGAATCCGGATCGGTCATGTCGGCCGGTTCGGAGAGTTCGCGCGGATCACCGATCATGGCGGCGAGATTGTTTTGCGTCGCGCAACCGAAATTCGGCGAGCGCACATTGCGATAGTCGCGCTCGCGAGCGCCATCCCAGACGCCGCACACGCTCGGCGTCGCGACATAGTGCGTGTAGGACAGGATGATCGCCCCGGAAGCGCCTTCGCCGCCGCGATAGGAGGCGTCCGTCATCGAGGCTTGCGGCACGCCGGCGTCATAAAGCGCCTGACGAACGGCGTCGCCGCCGGACGTCGATGTCAACGCTAAGGCGCCATGCCCGTTGCGCATGTAGGAATTCGCGAACGCCCGGATTCGAGCCTTGTCGAGCGACGAAAGTTCGCCTGAGGCGGGATCCAGCGTCATCGTGACGGTCTGGCTGTCGACTGAAATCGGATGCTCTTCCGCGACCGTCAGCGCATGCTCGGCCCCGTTGAAGCCGGCGGCGCAACCGACGGCGGACAGCGCGGCCGAAACGAGGAGGAGCCTCTTCATGGAATTGAACATTGCTGCGTCTCCTTAGTCGAGGATGAAGCCCATCGGCCCCTGGAGCGTCTTTTCTTCGACGCCGGCGCCGGCGAGACCATAGGTTGCGGCGAGATTGCCCATCAGGATCGTCTGCATGTCGCTCGCAGAAACAAAACCCTTCTGCGGATCGGAGAGTTTCGACTCGTGCGTCGGGTCGACAAGATACGGCGTCACGATGATGACTAGCTCCGTTTCGGAATTCTGATAGTCGCGGCTGCGGAACAGCTGACCGAGGACTGCGACATCCTTCAGATACGGAACGCCGGAGACTGTCTGACGCATGTTCTCCTGGAGGAGACCCGCCATCACGAGGCTGCCGCCCGAAGGAAGCTCAACCGTCGTTTTCGCGCGCCGAACCGTCAACGCCGGAATCGTAAGTCCGGTCGTGCTGAACACTGTCGGATCGGTTCCCTGGAGAACTTCGCCGGCGGCTTCCGTGACGTTGAACGTCGCATCCGGATTGCCGTCGCCGTCGGTGTCGATCGGAATCAGCTCATCCGGCGGCGGCGGCGTGCCCGGGATCGTCGTCGACGACCCGCCGAGCGAGAAGTTGTTGAGCGAGGAGATTTCGCTCACTTCCGTCGATACCTTGATATTGATACGCCCCTTGCCGAGAACCAGCGGCGTGAAGCCGAGGCCGACGCCGAACTCCTTGAATTCGAGCGAGATGACGCCTTCACGCTGGCCGATCGGAATTGGAAATTCGCCGCCCGCGAGGAAGCTTGCGGTCTCGCCCGAGACCGCCGTGAGCGTCGGCTCGGCGAGGGTCTTGACGAGGCCGACGCGCTCCAGCGCCTGGAACGTGACGTTGAAGCCGGACTCGCCGCCGCCGAAAAAGCGGTCAATCGAGCCGGTGAGGCCCGCCGTCGCGCCCGAGGCGATCGTTGACGCCGTCGCTTCGAAAGCATTGTTGGATATGGAGGTGAATCCAGAAGGATCGATGCCGAGCTGCTTGATCATCGAGCGCTGCATCTCGACGACGCGCACTTTCAGCATCACCTGCTCTCGGTCGCGGATCGACACCATGCTGATGACCTTTTTCGGGTCGCCGATAAAGCGGCCGGCGATGTCGGCGGCGTCGGCGGCCTGCACGCCTGACGGCACAACGCCGCGAAGGATGACATTGTCATTCACCGCTTCCGCGGTAATGCGGGCATCCGGCATCAGACGGCCGATGAGATCCGTCAACGCATCAAGATCGCGCTCGACCTGAATTTCCAGGTTGAGAATTTGCCGCCCATTGGCGTCAAAGAAGAATGCGTTCGCCTGGCCGACTTGCAGGCCGAGCAGATAGACGCGTTGCGGCGAGCGGATCACCGCATCCACGACCGTCGGCTGCGAAACGAGAACGTCCGCCGCCGGCAGAGGCAATTCGACGATCGCCGCCTTGTTGAGCGGCAGCACGATGCTCTTTGATGCGCTGCCCTCGCCGCCGAAATTGATGCTGGCGTCGCGATTCTTCTGCGCTGCCGCCGGCGCAACTGACAGAGCAACGGCCGTCGCTGCGGCGGCGGAGATGCGGGCGAAGACCGCTAGGATCGACACTGCTGAGACGCGCATTGTATTCCCCTCAACAAACTTGTTACGAGCGGCCATATCGGATCACTTTGACGCTTTGGTCGCGGCGCGGCTTGGCGTCGCCTTCGTCCGGCTGAAAGACGCTGCGCAGCGCGAAACTCATCTGCCCGCGCGATGACCGCGAGTTGATGAAGAACTCCGCATCGCTCGGCGACAGCTCAAGCGTCGCATTGGCGCCCTCGATGACGGGCGACTCCGGGTTTTCCGAATAGACCGTGTTGATCGCCAGAACGCGCACGTCTTCGAAGATGATGTCCGTGACTGTCCTGTTTGCGTCATTGGCTTCCGAATAATAGACGTCGACGCGATCGCCCGGGAGGACGAAACCCGAAACGCCGGTTTCCGGCGTGATGCGCATGGTCACAGCGCGCATGCCGGGTTGCAGGACGGCGGCGAGGAGGCCCGAACTGCCGACGCGCGCGATCTTTGCTTCCATGATCGGTTCGCCGGCGACAATTGTTGTCCGGGCGACAGCCTTTTCGAGTTCCGCGGGATCGCCGCCCGATGCTTCCGTGATGTAGGATTCCGAAAGCGACTTTTCCGGCCAGTCGGTCCACTTGACCGCATCGGCGGTCAGCCGTTCGCCCCGCTGGAAATCCTTGTCGGCGACAAGGACGCGGACGGTCTTCTCCTGGATCTGCGGAGCGGCGGCGATCGGCGAATTCTTATTGCCGCTCATCATCATGAAGAAGGCGCCGACGCCGGCGACCAGTGCCACGCCGAGCACAGCAATTCGCGTAACGTTCATTTTTGTCCTCACCTGATTTCGGAACGAATTCCGACCCGGATTTTCAGTAAATTCTTGTAAGGAGAAGTCCTCAAAACTCTGTTAACCGATTTCATTAACCGCCATAGGGCAATTGGAACATCGGCGTTTGCGGAAAACTAAGAAGTCCGCCCGCCGCAATTGCGACCGCATACGGAATATCCTTCGGACGCTGGTGAAGGCGCATCAGCCACGGCGCCTGCGCATAGACCGGCAACGCGGGCGTCTTGCGGAAGGCGACAAGAAAGATCGCGAACATGCCGCCGGCGATCGCGGTGTTCAACAGAAATGGAAACAGCGCGGAAGGTCCGATCCAGGGCGCGCAGGCGGCGAGCAGCTTGGCGTCTCCGCCGCCTAGAAACTTGCCGGCGAACAGGCCGAATCCGACAACCAGCGCCGCGCAGGCGAAGAGAAAGCCCTCAAGCATCATCATCGGCGAGGCGCCGAGGCCGACGCCGGCGGCGAAATACGAGCAGAACAGCACGGCCGACACCCAGTTCGGGATCTTGTATTCATAGAGGTCGTTCATCGCCGCGATGATCAGCGCCGCCGGAAAGGCCGACAGGAAAATGAGGGGAATCAGATCCATCACGCGCTCGCTCCAGAATGCCGCAATGGGCGAACGCTAGGCGCAGGCGTTTAACATCGGGTTATGCTTAAAATTCGAAGCAATAAATGAAAAAGGAGGCCGAAGCCTCCTTTTCCGCACGCAATCACTCCAGCAGGCGCTCCGCGGCGAGACCGGCGGGGGCGCTGCGCTACGCGAGGGCTCCGCGCCCCCGCCTCTTGCCACCCATCAACGACAAGGCTCAGATCACCGCCGGACTCTCGCAACGGCTGGATGAAAGACGGGGGTCAGGTC
>JBGSNB010000160.1:0-2129 GCA_041739835.1 Parvularculaceae bacterium
GCTGGCGCTCATCCATGCGCCGCGCGTCATCTCGCCGGCGGAAAGCGCGCGCATCCGCAGCGTCTCGCCGCGCTTCAAGGCGGCGCAATACGGCTTTGGCTGGCGGCTCTACAATTACGGCGGCGCGCACGTCGTCTCGCATAGCGGCACCGTCGACGGCTACGCCGCGCAGATCTCGTGGCTGCCCGAACAAGAGGTCGGCATCGTTCTCTTGTCGAATGCGCGCTCGCGCCGCCTTTGGCGCATCCTGCCGACTTTTCTCGATCTCGAACTTGGATTGCCGCGCGAGGACTGGCTGGAAATCGAAGACGACGCCGCGCCGGTCGCCGGCGCGCTATAGCGAAAGCGCCGCCTGCTTACTGCGCTGGCGGCGCGCCGCACCTGGCGGCGGCGACAGCATCTTTCAGCTTGCCGGCGCGGCCCTCGGCCAGGAAGCGCGACCAGCCGAGCTGGAAGACGCGCCCGTCTTTCAGCGCCCGGTTGATGAAGGTCCAGCGCAAGGTTCCGTCGGCGTCCATCGCGAGCAGGCGGCCGTAATCATGTTCCTCGACCATCACCGCGCCGTCGGACAGCAAGCGGAAAAGGCCGGCGGACTCGGTACGGATGTCATGTCTGTCGAAACCCGCCTTGAACGGCTCGCGCACGCTGTCGGCGGCGAAGTCGTAGATGACGATCGTGCTCGCACCATGAGTCCTTGGGCCATTCGGCGCCACCATGGCGTTGTTGTTGAAAATGGCGATCTCGTGGTCGCTGATGATGTCGACGTCGTGCTGCATCATCCAGGGCCCCTGCTTGCTCCAGATGATTTCATTGGTCGACGGACGATAGAGCGCCACCATCGACAAGTGTCGCATGCTGAGAAAGAGGTCGCCTTTTTTCCAGTAGGGCCCGTCTTCCAGAACCGGCTCCACGTCATTCAGGTGGATCGGGTCCACCTCGTAAGACTCGTTCGAATAGACGAGATGACGGAAGCCATTTTCAATCAGGATGACTGCTACCGATTTGCGGAACAACAGCGCGCCCTCGGCTGAAAACCTGGCGATGGCGTCGTCATCGAAATTCTCGTCGACAAAGGGAGCGACTGGAGGATGGAGCGCCTCGCCCGTCCAGAAATCGCCGTCCGCGTCGCGTTCGATGCTATGATGAAAATCGCCGTCCAGCGTCCAAGTGACGCGCGAACAGGCGTCGATCCGAACCAGCGGCGAGCCCATGCCGTGAAACAGCAGCGACCCGTCGTCAAGCGCATAAGGGTGATGCATGACATAGCGGTGTTCCGCGAAATCGCGTTTCAGATTGAGGACCTTCTCTGGCAATTTCGTCTGCGCATTTATGGCGTCGATGTCCGGCCGCCAGACATGAACGACTTTTCCGGTAGCGCCGTCGACAAGTTCGACGACGCCGCGCCGCGCGTCGCCGTCATAGCGGGAGAGCAGGACGGAGCCCTCGCCCGCGCCGAAGGCGGTCCATCCGGCCTCGCCCGCGAAGCGCTGCGCGCGCGCAAGGTACGGATTTGCGCCGCGCACGGTGTCGAGGAGGAGGCGCCACGCCAATCGCGGACCGTCGGCGACAAGGTAAGCGAAGCGCTCGACAGGGTTTGCGTATTTGTCAAGCCCGCCGACGGCGAGCGTCGCGAAAAGCAGCGCCGCGACGACGCTCGCCAGAATGATGAGCAGCGCTTGCCAAAGGCGGTAGGTCAGCGTTCGCCCACGCATCAGAAATTCTTCGACCGACGCGTCGACCGATTTGGCGTCTTTCATCCCGTTCGACCCTTTCGTGCCCGCGCGCCGGTCCGGTCCGATCGCGCAATCCGCTTGTCCCCGTCCGCTGGCGCAACCGCAAGGAGGTCTCCGACTTGCGGCTCAGGCGTTCGGCGCAGAGGCGCCGATGAGATAGCGCGGTTCTTCTCCGAGCGTCAACGCATCAACGCGCCATTGATCCGTATCGAAACCGATATGACGACGACGCTGCGGTCATCCGCCCGCGCGAGGCCGGCCGCGCTTCGCGCTATCGTTGCAACAAATGGATGATGCGATGTTCGCTTTGTGTGCGGCGGCATACTGGCATGCCGCGCGCCGCAACCGCGACAACCGGCTGCCTATTCCGCGGCGGCGGCGATGCGCGCCTCCGAC
>JBGSNB010000193.1:0-3723 GCA_041739835.1 Parvularculaceae bacterium
CTTTGCGTCGCCGGCGCTCTCGCCGTCGGCCAGCAGGATCGCGATCGTCTCGTTGACCTTGACGTTTTCCGTGCCGGCGGGAACGACGATCTTGCCGACGATCCCTTCGTCGACCGCTTCGACCTCCATGGTCGCCTTGTCGGTTTCGATTTCGGCGATGACGTCCCCGGAGGAGACCTTGTCCCCCTCTTTCACCTTCCATTTGGCGAGCGTCCCTTCCTCCATGGTCGGCGACAGCGCAGGCATCAGGATCGGGGTCGGCATTGAAAATCCTTGCAAATGTCCGGGCGGAGCCGGGCGGCGGGCACTTTCGGCGCTAGGTAGCCGCAATAGCGAGGTCCGAACAAGTGTTACCTTGTCCAAAGCGGCGCGTTAAAGCCGGCCGGCTAATCCGGACGGCCGAAATCACCGTAAGGCATGCATGCGCATCCTCCTTCTCGCCGCCGGCCTCCTGTCGCTCAACCCGCGCGCCGCGGAGGCCGCATCGCTCGACGCCGCCTTCGACATCCTGAGGAAGGGCGACCCGATCGGCTTTCACGCCGTCGATGTCGAGGAAACGCCGGATGGGACCCGGGTCGAGACCCGCATCCGCATGCAGGTGAAATTCGGCCCGGTGACGCTGTTCCGCTATAAGCATGACGCGCGGGAATTCTGGCGCGACGGCGCGCTGCAGTCGCTGACGAGCCGCACCGACAACAATGGACGGAAAATGGAGCTGGAGGTCAACCGCGAGGGCGACGTGCTGGTCGTCGAGGGCCAGGATTATCAGGGCGAAGCGCCGGCGGACGCCATTCCCTCCAGCTACTGGAACAAGGCGATCGTCGACACGCGGTTTCTTCTCAACACGCAGACCGGCGCCCTCATCCCGGTGACCAAGGAAGCGCTCGGGTCGACGGCGGCGCCGAACGGCGCCGAAGCGGATCATTATCGCTTGAAGGGTTCTGTCGCGCTCGACCTCTGGTATAACGGCCGGCGGTGGGTGGGCGCTGATTTCGTCGTGCGCGGCGAGCGCCTGCTCTACCGCCTCGCCGAGGAAGCGGAGCAGGCGCAGATGCCGGTCCGCGCATCCGGCGGCGACTAGCCGAACAGCCGGCCGGGCGAGCCGGGCCGGATGCGGATCAGGCGAGAGGTTTTCACCGCCGCCTGGCGATGATGAACGACCGCCTGATAGCCGGGGTTCTTCACCATTTCGCCGAACGCCGCGCCGCTCGGATATTCCGCGACGAACGCAAGATCCCACCGCTCGTCCCCGGGCCCGATCAGCACCACCTCGGGCGCGCCCGACCAGACGATCTTGCCGCCGACGCCGGTGAAAAACGGCTCGCTCGCCTTGCCATAGGCCGCATAGGCCTCCGCGCCGGTCGCCTTGCGGCCGTCCTCGTATTTCGCATTCTTCCGCAAGCGAATGAGATTGAGCATCCAGATGCGGCCTTCGTCCGGCAGCTTCATGAACGCCGCAAATTGGTCGCGACTCGGATCGACATATTTCGTCATGCTCATTCTCCACTCGCCTGATTGATGGCCGCCCGGTGCAGCCGTGAAGTTTCAAATCGCCTCGAACGCGCGATTGGCGCCGAGCAGCGCTGTCACAAGCGCTCGTTCAGCCTCGCTGAGCAAGGGATTCCAGATGTCGAAGATCAAGATGACGCGCAATTCGTCGCTGTCATTCCACGCTTCATGCTCGATGCTGTCGTCGAAGACCCACGCCTCGCCCATTCGCCAGTCGCGCGTTTCGTTGCCGACGCGGAACCGGCAATCCGGCGGCAGCACGAGCGGCAGATGAACGATCGACCGCGCATTGGTCGATCCGGTGTGCGGCGGAATTTTGGTGCGCGGCGCCAGCGCTGAAAACATCGCCGTCGGCGCGAGCCCCGGCTGCGCCGCCATCGGCAGCCGCGAGAGCAACGCCGTCGTCTTCGGGCATTTGCCGCAGATCGCCGGATTTTGGTCGCCGTTCTCCCAGAGGAAGAGCGTCGACCAGCTTGGGGAGTGGTTGAGGTCCACCCACTGATTGACGGGCGCCCCCGGCGAAAACTGGATATAGGGACGGAAACGATCCTGATCCTCGCGAAGCAGCCGCATCAGTTCGTCGCGAATGTCGGGCGTCGCCGCTTCGAGTTCCGCCAGCCAGGGGAAATGCGCGCGGTCGAAAAACGGAATCGCCGGCAGGCGCGGGAAATTCAGGAGCAGCGGTTCGTGAACATAGGCCTTCCTCAGCCCCGAGAAGATGTCGAGGCACTCGTCGAAGCGCGTGAAATTCTCGCCGGAGAAGGCCTCCTTCAGCGGCTCGGTCGCCTGGCGCAGATGTTCCGCCAGCGCATTATTGCGCGCCGCTACGACGCCTTTTGCCGCTGTCACCGCGCTCTTTAGCGGCGGCGGAAGGCGATCTTCCGGCGGCATGATCTTCAGCGCGTTGACATAGACCTTGGCGGCGGCATTCCGCCGGCCGACGAGTTCGAGCAGCTTGCCTTTCGACAGGAGCGCAAGGAAGTCATACGGGTCGAGCGCCAGCGCTCGTTCAACCTCGACGAGCGCGCCCGCGAAATCGCCCAGCATGCGCAAGGCGAGCCCGATATTCAGCGGGATGGCGGCATCCCTCGCGCCCGCGGCCTCCGCCGCGCGCAGGATCTTCAGCGCCTGCTCCGGCCGGCTCTGTTGAAACAGCGATTGCGCCTGCTGGATGGCGGCCGCCGCTTGAGGAAGCGCTGTCATTACTCGCTCACAAAAATTCGAGGATGCGCATCAGGCGTATCAGACCTTCCCCGCGCCGGCGCGCCTTCGCCATCCAGACCCCACGCGACCGGAGATGCGACTCGTTTCCCGAATTTCGCATTCAGTCCGCCGTCGGCGCATCGGCGACGATCCGGAAGTCCCTGACCGCAAATGCGGTCCGATCATCATTGAAACGCAGCGAGAATTCCAGCGTCCCGCCGGTCGGGCAGCAATTCGCGTCTTCGGGACGCCACAGCGCCGAACGGCCCGAAAGGGTCGCATAATCGATCGCAACGCCCTTCCAGATCGCAAGCCCGTCCGGCAGCAGGTCGGCAAGATCGCGAATGACGCCGCGATCGGTTTCCGGGTCATAGGTCGGTTCGAGCGCGCGAAGCTGACCCTGTGCGGCGACAAAAACGTGATCGACGATCAGCGCCGCGGTGCCGACAAATTTCCGCCGGATGACAACCAGCGCGCCATGGTCTTTCGTTTCGACAAGGGTCGGCGCGTCGAACCAGCTCTCGCCGGGCAGGCTCGCGCCGAACCAGAACGGATCGCCGGTTTCGCCGACATAAAGCGCGACGCCGGTCTGATGGTAAGGCGCCGCATCGAAAAGGCTTCCGTCTGCTTCGGCGTCGGCCAGCCGATAGAGTTCATAGCGAATGCCCGGCGCAAGCTCCGCCGCGTCCAGCGTCGCGCAAAGCTCCGCCTGCGCCGCAATTTCCGGCGGACATTCGAGCGGCTCCGTTTCATCCGGGAGCGGAGAAAGTCCGAGAATAGCCGACAGAAGGATCGCGCCGCCGATCATCGCGCGCGCCTTTCGCTGGAGTCTGCCGTCGCCCTCATACCCCCTCCGGTCCGACGCATGATAGTCGCTCGGCGCCCGGCGCTAAAGCCTGTCGAGCCCGGTAATCCGTTCAAAAATGCGATCCGTGAGGCCGGTCGGCGCAAGATTGCGAAGGGCGAGCGCGCCGAGCATTTTCGCCGGCACGACGTAGCGCGCCTTCGGCC
>JBGSNB010000234.1:0-2175 GCA_041739835.1 Parvularculaceae bacterium
GCAAGCGCGCGCGCCATCGCCGCGGATGGCGGCGCGTCGGCCAACGCCGCCCGGTCGAGAACTCCCCAATTGATGAAAAGCAAAGCGACCAGCGCCGCCGCAAGGCCGGCGACGGCCAGCATCCCTTTATGCGCGGTCAAAGCCTTCATCTGTGATCGCCGGCGCAGTTCATGCGCCCGCGCTCCTCACCGGCTGCCAAGACCGAGCAACGCCACACGCACGGTCATCAGGACGATCAGGGCGTCGAGCAGCGGCGACATATGCTTGATGTAAAAGAGGTCGTAGCCGAGCTTGTCGCGCGCGCCCTCGACCGAGGCGGTGTAAACGAACCGCACCTGCGCCCAACCAGTGATCCCGGGCTTTACGAGATGGCGTGCGTGGTAATGCGGGATCTCTGTCTCCAGAAGGCGGACGAATTCAGGCCGCTCCGGCCGCGGGCCGACGAAACTCATCTCGCCCTTGAATATGTTGATCGCCTGCGGAATTTCATCGATCCGCGTACGACGGATGAATCGGCCGACCCGCGTCACCCGCTTGTCGTCCTTTTCCGCCCAGCAGGGGCCGTCTTTCTCTGCATCCTGGCGCATCGAGCGGAACTTGAAGATCTCGAATTCGCGGCCGCCAAGTCCGATGCGGCGCTGGCGATAGAGAATTGGCCCTTTCGAATCGAGCCGGATCGCCAAGGCGGTCGCGGCCAGCAAGGGCGACAACGCAACAAGCAGGAATATCGCGGCAAAAATGTCGAATGACCGTTTCGCGGCGCGGGCGACGCCCGCCGCTTGTGCCGCCGCATGGCGAGCCAGTTCATCCTTGGCGACAGACTTGAGATCGATTTTGCCGCCCGCTGAGTCGATGGGCGCGGCGGAAGCACCGATCGCCGCAAGGACGGCCTGCGCGCCGAGGCTCTTGGCGATTTGCGGCGCGAGCACGATGACGCCGCCCGCCATGAACGCCGCGCCGGTCACCGCCGCGCTCGCCTTGATGAATTCCAGCTCTCCGAACAATCCGGCACTCATCCGAATGCACCGCCATGAAACAGGTCGCGCGGCGGATCGTGCCGTCGCGGGACGTCTGGATGGCTGCGAAGCGAAATTAATGCCTAACCGACCGTTAACGCCGGCGGGCCTGCAAATGATCCTTAACGGGTTCGCTCAAATTATTGCGGTGTGCGCGGCGTCGGCGATTCGGCCTGGCGCCAAATCGCTGTGGGTGACAAACGCCGGCCATGAAGCTCCTGACCGGCACCACGCTTTACCCCAATGCGGCTACGCCGAACCACGGCGTCTTTGTCGAGAACCGGCTGCACGCATGGCTGGCGCATGCCGGCGGCGAGGCGCGCGTCATCGCGCCGGTTCCATGGTTTCCCTCGACCGCGCCGGCGTTCGGACGCTACGCACGCCATGCGGCAGCGCCCGTCCGCGAGGAACGACGCGGCATCGAAATCACCCATCCGCGATATTTGCTGCCGCCAAAGCTCGCCATGAATTGCGCGCCGTGGGCGCTGGAGCGGACGATCCTCCGGGCGGCGCGCGCGCTGTTGGCCGAAGGTTATGATTTCGATCTCATCGACGCGCATTATCTCTATCCGGACGGCGTCGCCGCGGCGCGTGTCGCGCAATCGCTCGGCAAGCCCGTCATCCTGACGGCGCGCGGCAGCGATGTCACGCTGCTCGCGACTTTTCCGAAACAGCGCGCGATGATCCTGGACGCCATCTTGAAGGCGGACGCCGTCGTCGCGGTCGCCGCCGCTCTGAAAGTCGAGCTCGTCCGGCTCGGCGCGCCCGCCGAGAAGATCACGACTTTGCGCAACGGCGTCGATCTCGTGCGATTCAGGCCGCTCGACCGCGAGGCGATCCGCCGCCGTCTTAAGCTCAGTGGCCCGGTGATCGCTTCCGTCGGCTCATTGATCGCGCGCAAGGGCCATGACATCGTCCTGCAAGCGGTCGCCGACATGCGGGAGGCGACGTTGCTGATCGCCGGTGAAGGGCCGGACGCGCGCGCGCTGCAATCACTCGCGAGAAAACTGAAAATCGAGGACCGCGTGCGTTTTCTCGGCGCGGTTTCGCATGAAGACCTCGCCGAGGTCTATAATGCCGCCGACGCGCTCGCCCTCGCCTCGACCCGCGAGGGCTGGCCGAACGTGCTGCTGGAATCGCTGGCGTGCGGCGCGCCGGT
>JBGSNB010000283.1:0-3503 GCA_041739835.1 Parvularculaceae bacterium
GTCGGACGGCCAAGCCGCGTCTTGACGCCGATGATGCGCTCAGCGGTCTCGCGCGCGCCAACAAGGAGACTGCCGCCGCCAGTCAGGACCGCGCGGCGAATAGCGCGGCGCGTCGATGGCGATTGCGGCAGAGCGGCCAGCGCATGTTCGAGGATTTCCTCAAAACGCGGCGCGATCACCTGCGCGAGTTCAGCCCTCGAATGCCGCGCGACTTCCGCTTCATCGCCCAGCTGCGGAAAGTCGATCAGCCGGTGCTCGTCGCCCGAAGTTGCGAGCGCCGAGCCGTAGAGCGTCTTGATGCGTTCGGCTCTCGCCAGCGGCGCACCGAAAATCTGCGCGATGTCGCGGGTGATATGATCGCCGCCGAGCGCGATCCCGCCGCAGGCGACTAGGGCGCCGCGCTCATACAGCGCATAATCCGTCGAGCGCGCGCCGATATCGACCAGAAAGACGCCAAGCTCGCGCTCATCCTCGATCAGCACGGATTCGCCGGCCGCACATGGTCCCGCCGCCAGCGCCTCAAGTTCAAGGCCGCACCGGCCGAGCAGCGACTCGATGTTTTCCGCATAGCTGTCGCGCACGCTGACGCCAAGCATTTCCGCGTTCAGCGTCGCCCCGGACAGCCCGACCGGGTCCTCGACCGGCTCGCCATCGACGTGAAACCGGATTTTGAGCGCCTGCAGCGGCGTCGACCCTTGCGGGGTCGCCGCCTGTGCTCCCTGCGTCAGGCACTCGTCAACATCATCACCAGTAACGACGCCGCCGGCGACATCGAGATCGACGGAAATCTTCCGGCAGCCGAGCGATCGTCCGCCGGCCGCCACATGAACCCGCCGGATCCGTTCGCCCGCCATGCGCTCGGCCGTTTCGACCGCGGCGCGCAGCGAAGCCTCGACTTCCGGCCGTTTGTCGCGGCAGACGCCGCCATGCTGGCCGACGCCAATCACATCGGCCTCGAATTCGCCGTCGAGGACCGGCGTCAGCTGTGCAATGACGCACGCGACTTTCGATCCGCCAATGTCGATGGCGGCGACAAGTCTGCGCTCCCGGGCCGGCTTATTGGGTTTCGCCATTGCTCAATCGCTTCGTCTCGAACGCAGCCATAGCCTGATCTTGCCGGAGGTGAGCGCGCTCACCCTAGAGACCTGAATTCTTCGCAGGATCCGGTTCGCCGCGCTTCCTGATGACCATGCGCTCCGGATCGCGAAGATCGATATATTCGATCGGCTGGTCAAGCGTCGCTTGCGCCGCCTGCAGCAGCGCGAGATCATGGATCGCGCGCTCATACTCGCCTTCGGGAAGACGGATCTCGATCTCGTTGTAAAGATGCAAATCCCATCGCCGCTCGCCGACGCGCACCAGCGCCTGCACGCGCTTGCGCAATTCTTCCTTTTCGCCAAGCGCTTTCAGGATGCCGCCCGCCGCTTCCGGCGCGCCGGCGCCGACGATCAGCGGCCGGTTCGCATATTCGCCGGCGTCGATTTCGCGGATGATGGCGCCGTCCTCGTCGATCAGGTGAAAGACGCCCTTCATTTGCCAGACGGCGGCGGGCTCGCGCTCGCGAATGGATACGCTGATCGTATCGGGCAACAGCCGGGTCACCGCCGCGGACCGGACCCAGCCGAGGCTTTCGATCCTCGCCTTGGCGTCGTCGAGCGACAATTGAAGGATCGACTGTCCAAGGATCGGACCAAGCGCGTCGGCGATCTCGTCATGCGCCGTCTGATGCGCGCCGCGCAGCAATACGCGATCGACCTGAAGGCCGGCGGCGATCGCGACCCTCGCCGTCATGCGATCGGCCGTGCGGCCGATCATCGCGAAGTAGCCGCCCGCCCACAGCCCCAGCGCCAGCAGGCCGAGCAGGATCGCCGAGCCGGCGGCGCCTGCAATGGTGTAGCGCTCGAACAGCGCGAATAGCCGAGCGAATACCGATGGCGGCTTTTTCTTCGCAGATTTCTTTTTCACCGCTGGCATGACGCATCCTCCGCGATCCAGGCGCACAGATCCGGAAAGGCGATTCCGAGATGCGCCGCCTGTTCCGGCACCAGCGACGTGCCTGTCATGCCGGGCTGCGTATTGATCTCGAGGAAAAACACCTGCTCGCCCTTTGCGCTTTCGTCAAAGCGGAAATCCGAACGCGAGACGCCGCGGCAACCGAGCGATTGATGCGCTTTCAGGGCGAGATCCATGCAACGGCGCGCGACGATGTCGGAGATATTCGCCGGCAACACATGCTGCGAACCGCCCGGCGCGTATTTCGCTTCGTAATCGTAAAAGGCGAGGCTGGTCGTGATCTCCGTGACGCAGAGCGCGCGATCGCCCATCACCGCGACGGTCAGCTCTCGACCGGGAATGAACTTTTCGACGAGGACGTCGTCGCCCAGCGACCACTCCCGGCTTGCCAGCTCCGACGGCGGACGATTGTCGCCCTTGCGGATGATGTAAACGCCGACCGACGAGCCTTGCGCATTCGGCTTGATTACATAGGGCGGCTCCATCGCGTGCCCGCCGGCCGCATCGAAGCGCGACATCACGCGTCCCTCGGGCGAGGGAACGCCGGCGCCTTTGAGCACAAGTTTCGTGCGCTGCTTGTCCATCGCCAGCGAGGACGCGAGCACGCCCGAATGCGTATAGGGAAGTCCCATCACCTCGAGCAGTCCCTGTACGCAGCCGTCCTCGCCCCACTGGCCGTGCAGCGCATTGAAGACAGCGTCGGGCGGCGCCGCCTTCAGCTGATCGGCAAGATCGCGGGCGGCGTCGATCTCAATTGCGTCATACCCCTTTGCGCGCAGAGCCTTCGCGCAGGCCGCGCCGGAATTCAGCGAGACTTCCCGCTCCGGCGACCATCCGCCTTTGAGGACTGCGATGCGCTTGAACTTCACGCCTGCTCTCCGATCCGCTTGATTTCCCAGCGCAACTCAACTCCCGTCTTGTTAAGAACTTCTTTACGAAGCCCTTCGACCAGCGTTTCGATGTCCCGGGCGGTCGCCTTGCCGCGATTTATCATGAAATTGCAATGCTGCTCGGAACATTGTGCGTCGCCGACAATGCGGCCGCGCCCGCCGATTTCGTCGATGAGCTGCCACGCCTTGCGGCCGCCGGAGGTCGCCGGATCTGGATTGGCGAAGGTCGAGCCGCCGGTCTTTTCGCGAATGGGCTGCGATTTCTCGCGCCGCTTCATGATCGACTTCATGCGTTCTTCAATAGCGGCGGGATCGTCGCGGCGGCCCTCGAAGAGGGCCTGGGTGAAGATCAGCCCCTCGCCGGCGCCGCAATGACGATAGGAGAAATTCATGTCGGCGTTCTTCAGGACGCGGCGATCCCCGGCGCGATCATAGGCGACCGCTTCGACGAGGACATCTCTGGTTTCCTGCTCATAGGCGCCGGCGTTCATCGCGAGCGCGCCGCCGATTGTGCCCGGAACGCCCCGATAGAATTCAAGCCCCGCGACGCCGGCCCGCGACGCCTGACGCGCAACCTGCGCATCCAGCGCAGCGGCGCCG
>JBGSNB010000291.1:0-6896 GCA_041739835.1 Parvularculaceae bacterium
GCCCATGATTTCGTACCAGACCGGTCCGCCGGGCGCCGCGATGAACCCGCTTGGCGGCGCCTCTTCAAGCGACGGCGCCGACGCGCAGGCGGCAAGCGTCGCTGAAAGCGCGATCAGGACCGTCCGGGTCCGGACTTTCGGCGGTGGAATGAGGCGGTTGAGGATCATGGGACGGCCTCCGGATCATGCGCTATCGCGAGCTTTTCATCCAGCGTGGCGTGAAGCTCGCGCTGCATCGTGTTGAGCCGTCCGATGACCCCGCTCGTGAAGGCGTCATCGCGGCGAAGATTGTCGGCGAAGTCGTTCAGAAATCCCTGATCGTCGATCAAGTCGGCGAAACGGCATTCCGAATCCTCCCAGCGCCGCAAGCCGACCTTGATGTTAGCGGAATAAACCCGTCCGAGCGAGCGTCGATCGATCTGCAGGTCCGTGCGTAATTGCGACATATCCTCGACGGCCTCATCGAAACGGAGGATTGCGACGCGAAGCTCCGGGTCCTGAATGAGTCCGACCTCTCCTGACTGCAGGATCTCGCCAATCGTCGGAGGCGTCACGATCGCCGACGCATAGATGTGCGATCGAACGATTGCGGAACAGTGTTCGCTCCCCAGTTCGGCGAGTTGGGCCGGATCACGGCTCTCGAATGACGCCATCGCCGCGTGCAAATAGGCGTTTCGCGTCTTTACGCTTCGCTCGTCCTGGGTCGTATCCGCGCGCAGCGATGCGATATCGTCATGCAGGCGCTGCAGATACGCGCTTTCCTTGCGGCGATCTCCCTGGCGTTCGTTCCAGTTGTTGACCTGCAGGCCGACAAAGACGCCGACGACGACGATGACGAAATCAATCGCGATCGCGGTCCACTCCTGCTTCCTGAAATGCGCGATGACGCGGCGCAGGATCATTGTTGCGCATCCCTCGAGGCGCTTTCGTCAAGCAGCGCCAGCACTTTGCGCGCGTGCTCGTCGAGCAGGTTGCAGAACAATAGGTGCAGCGAGGCATGCTCGCGATGCGTCGCGACGACGGCGGCGAGTGCAGGGTCCGAAGCGACGCGCGTGACGAGTTCCGCTTCGGGCACGCGACTTTCCGGCGACAAGCCGTGCTCGATCCCCTTTTCCGTCAGGAGGACGCGAATCGGCATGATCGTTCGTCTTTGCGTTTCTTCGAGCGAGTTGACGAGATAATAATATTCCTGCAGCGCGCGCTTGATCTCCAGCTTCTGGATGAGTTCGATCCGGCCCGAGCCGATCAGCGCGTCATAGGCCGATTTATTGGTGTCGAAGGCGTAGATGCCGGTCGCGAGCGGCCACAACCGATTGCGCTCGCTTTCCGGGGGCGGCGGGAGGTCCGGGATGTCGATCGCCTCATTGCCGGTGAAAACGTCAAGCGCCGCCGCGCTCATTCCCGACAAAATCCAGGCGGGCGCGAGCGATCCCGAGCCCGCCTGCTTCAGGATATGGGTCGACGCCGCGATCCGGGTTCTTGCGGATTCGGCGACGCGCGCGGTTTCATTGACGTCGGCTTTCACGTCGGCAGCGATGTCCGCAAGATAGTTCGCCGCCGCCTGCCGGTCAGCGCGCGCCGCGTTCCAGTTGTTGACCTGCAAGCCGACAAAAACGCCGAAGACGACAATGACGAAATCAATGGCGATCGCCGTCCATTCCTGTTTCCTGAAATGCGAGATGACGCGACGGAGGATCATGAGGCGCCGCCTTCGTTCAGCAGCGAGAGCAATGAGGTCGCCTGTTCGCGGTGAATCTTGAGCCAATTCGTCAGATCGCGCCCGTAATACATTTCGGAATTCGCCGATTTCTCGAATCCCGGCTCGGTCCGCAATGCTTCCAGTCCGGCGACGATGCGGTCGATGGTCGCCGCATCGGCATTCTCTAGGTTCTCGACCGGGATGTCTCCCGGGATCGATTCGGTAAAGCGCCGCATGTAGTCCCCAGGCGATTCCGCCAACAACTCCGTCGTGCGCGTATATTGCGAATAATAGTCGGCGAGCGCGTTGCGCAGATTGACATTTTGCAGAAGCGTCAGATTGCCGGAGCCGATCAACTCGTCATAGATCGCGCGGCGCGGCCCGGGCACGCCCTTCCACTCCGTGTAGTCGAGATTTCTCGCGGCTTCTTTCGGGTCGCCCGCCATCACGGCGGCAACCTGCCCCTCTCGCAGAGCCAGGAGAACTCTCTGCTTGGTCTCGAAAATGCCGATCATCCAGTCGATCCGGCGAATATCCTCGCGCAAATCATCCGCCAGCCTTTCGACATAGATGCGTTCAAGCGCCCGGTCGGCGCGGGCCGCATTCCAGTTTGAGACCTGCAAGCCGACAAAGACGCCGACGACGACGATGACGAAATCGATCGCGATCGCGGTCCATTCCTGTTTGCGGAAATGATCGATGACGCGGCGCAGGATCATCGCGCGCTCCAGTCAAGCCGCGCGGCGAGTTTGGCGTCGAGCGCCGCCGTCGCCTGCAGCGTTCTTTGCGCGAAGGATTCGTTCGTCCCCGCGACCAACGCGCGCCACGATAATTGCGCGTCGAGGTCGGCCCAGATGGCCGCACCCGGCGGCGCTTCGAGCGCGGCGCCCGGCGCCTTGTACAACGGACCAGCGTAAACTTCGGCGACAAAACCGTCTTCGTCGAGACCCGTTTTGAAGCGCGGCATCGCCATCAGTTTTTCGTTCCACGGGCGGGAGGGAACGCCCAGTTCAAACATGCGGGCGACGAACCCCGCATCGACGTAATACATGTTGTTGCGATCGATCGCCGCTTCCATGCGGCGCATGTTGAAGAAATAGGAGACGACCTCGGCGCGCAGCGCTTCGTCGGCAATGACGTCCATCTTGCCCGAATTTTGCAAGTCGACGAAGGTCGGGCTCTCGATCCTCAGCGTGCGACGCATGGTAAGCTGCGACAAACCGGTGTTGATGCGCCGGACGCGCTCGGGCGAAGGGCCTTGCGCGATGAAATCGTAGGTCTTGCCCGCGAGCCTTGCCTGATATCGTTCGAACTCGACCTGGGCGCGCGCTTCGACGTCGATGAGCCGCAAGTCCTTTTGCAATTGAGAGAGATAGGCGGTCTCGGCCCTTTTATCCTTCGCCGCCTCGTTCCAGTTGTTGACCTGCAAGCCGACAAAAACGCCGACAACGACAATGACGAAGTCGATGGCGATCGCCGTCCATTCCTGTTTCCTGAAGTGTGCGATGACGCGACGGAGGATCATGCGTTTGCGCTCCCGTCGTTCTGCGGGGTTTGCGGCGCGCGCCCGGCAAGCGCGTTCTTCAGCGAATAGGTCGCCTCGCCGGACGCGCCGAGGTTTTCGACATAGGCGACGTAGTCCGGCGCTAGCCCTTCGCGCGCCCAGGCGTCCCAGACATGGCGCGTGCCGGGCATCGCCATCATCGAAACCAGATGTTTGCGGATCGTGTGCCACGCGCTCTCCGGCAGCTTGCCGGCCTTCCAGAGGTCGAACATCGTTGAAAACGTCTGATAGAATTGTCCGATATAGAAAAAGAACTGGGTCTTCTCGTCCGCATCGAGCGACGGGAGATCTTCGCAGCCTCGACGGTAGACCGACGCGACTTGCTTGTTCTGGATGATTCCGAGATTGAGGTCCTTGCTGGTTTCGAGATACTGGTGGCTCGCATTCGCGCGCATTTGCTCGGTGTTCTGACGAACCTGCATCGCGAGATAGAGCAGCGTTGGCGCGACGAGGATCGCCGCGGCGATCTGCGACACGAGATAGATGTCGTTCAGGGTCATGGCGTCACTCGCACTCGAAATCGTCCTTGCCGACCGGCTTGCAGTGCGGCGGGAAGCCTTGCGCGCGCCAATAGTCGTAAACGCCGCTCGCGCGCGCATGCGCCTTGAAGTCCGGAGACCGGCGATAACCCGCCATGACGTCGAGCCCATTGGCGACGACAAGCGTTGTCAATGAGTAATCTCCGAGCGCGTTGAGCACGGTGTAAACGCGCCGGGACGCTTTGTTCTCGGCGAAAAGGGCGCTGAGCTCCGCCGCGAGCGCGCGGTCGTCGCTTCCGGGCTCGCTCAGCGCGTCATAGAGGGCGTTGAACTTGCGAAAGCCCTTGAGGGCCGGAAGGTTGAGCGAAAGAAGCAGGAACGCGTCGCGGCGGTTCAACTCGGCCAGCAAGAGCATCTGAACCGGTCCGACCGCGAACGCGCCGCCGTCAATCGCGGCGTCGACGACGGCCGACGCCTCGTTGAGCCGCCCGAGGCTTGCGAGTTCCACCGCTTGATTGCTGGCGCATGCGGCCAGCGCCGGGTCAATCTCGACGCAGCGGCGATGGATCGCTGCAGCCCGCTCATAGTCGCCGACATAATTGTAGGTGATGCCTTGCCAGTTGAGCACGTTGGCGTTGGTCGGATCGAGTTTGATCGCGCGGTCATACGCGGCGAAAATATCGGCGTAGCTTACGGACCCGTGACCCTCGAGCCTGTCGTAGAAATCGCTGAGCGCCGTAATGCCAAGGGCAAGGCTGCTGTCGGGGTTGAGCGCGAGGGCTTGTCTGGCGAAGGCGCGCCCCTTCGCCCGCGCCGCGCCTTCGTCGCCAAACGTCGCGCCATATTCGCCGCCGAACTGGTGGATCGCGGCGCGAATCGCGAGCGCGTCGGCAAAGCCTGGATCGATGGCGATCGCCTGCTCCAGCAAGGCGTCCGAGGCGTTCAGCTCGCGGCGCGACTGAAACAGAGCGCGGGCCTTCAGAAAGAGTTGATACGCATCGACATTTCCGGTGGGGGCTGTCGCCGGCGCAACGTCGCCGACCATGACGCCCATTTCGGTCCTTAAGGCCGCGACGATGGCGTTGGCGATCTCGTCCTGGATGGTGAAGACGTTTTCCGTCGTCAGCGGGCGGTCGAAGGTCTGCGACCACAGATGCTTGTCGGAGGCGGAATCGATGAGCTGGGCGGTGATGCGGATCGTCCCGCCCGCCTTCCGGACCGAGCCTTCAAGAATATGGCGGACATTGAGTTCGCCCGCGATCGCGGGGATGCCAAGAGTATCCTGCCCCTTGAACGCAAAAGAAGACGTGCGCGAGGCGACCGTGAGACCGTCGACCTTGGCGAGGACGTTGAGGATTTCCTCGGCCATGCCGTCGGAGAAATATTCCTGGTCCTTGCCGGGCGACAAATCCGCAAACGGAAGAACCGCGATCGAGGCGGCGGGCGGCGCGTCCTTCGTGACGGCTTCGCGCCGCGAAGCCTCCTCAGGATGAACGGAACTGCCGGCTTCACCCTGAGGAGGCTGCAAAGCAGCCGTCACGAAGGGCTCGGGCGTCAACCGGTCGGCGACGATCATCACGCCGACAAGCGCGAGGCCACCGAGGATCGCATAATCGAGCTTTCGCCCGGTCTTCGGCGCGATCGACTGGCCTTCCGGAACATTGGCGGTGAGTTTCACGCCTTCCGGCGTCATCTCGAACGCCCAGGCGAGGATCATCGCCACCGGAAAGCCGAGCAGCAGCGCCGACACGATCACCGTGTCGAACCAGCCGGGCATGTTGAGCGAGTTTTCAAGAACGCCCGCCGCCTGCGCGATCAGCCAGCCGGCGACGGCGTAAACCCCGGCGACGCGAAAGACATTGCGGCGGCGCAGTTCTGAAAAAAGCTTGTTCATGTCGCCGCGCTTTCCGCCCACAGGCGTTCCAGCGCAGCAAGTTCGCGCGCGCCCTTTTCCTTGTCAGGCTGCATGAGAATCATGCCCGCAACTTTATCCGGACGCAGCTGCGGATTGTGTTCTTTCGCTCTGGCGATGTATTTTTGCGCCGACTGGCGATTGCCGAATTGATCTTCGCACAACGCCGCAAGAATGTTCACATAGCCGTAGTCCGGAGATTCAATCGCCTTGCGCGCGAGCAAGGGCGCGGCTGTCCGATATTCTCCGGCGAGAAATTCGGTAAGGCCTCGATACCAGCCATAGAGCGGCGCAAACCCCGCTTCGGGCGCGAGCTCTGCGGCGCGATCAATCGCCTGGCGCGCTTCGTCGAAGCGGCCGAGATAGGCATACACTTGGCAGATGATGTACCAGGCTTCGGCGCTAGCGGGATTTCGCGCCAGCACGTCTTGAAGCGTGTGCAGCGCACGTTCCTGCATGCCCGCAAAGTTCTCGGCGCCGCCGATCCAGGTAAGGCACAAGAGATCATCCTGCGCCAGTTCGCGGGCGCGTTTCAAATGATGCTTGGCGCGCGCGACATAGGATGCAAGTTCGTGATCCTCATAGAAGCCGTTGATGATCGCGGCGTTGCAGCCCCAGCTCAGCATGGCGTGGGAGATGCCGCTGTCGGGCTCGATTTCGAGCGCCTTTTCCATTTCGGCGACGCATATCTGCATCGACTTGACCGAACCCGCCGCGCGGCTGATCCGGGTTGCGGTGCGCTGGCAATATTCCCATGCGCCGAGGCTTTCGAGCGGCGCGTGCATTGAACGATCCGCTTCCGCCCAGGTAAGCTGGGCGAAGAGCGCGCCCGCAATCCGTTCAACGAGATGATCGGATCGCGCGTAAAGCTGTTCAAGCGGCTCGTCGAATTTCTTCGCCCAGATATGCGCGCCGGATTTCGCCTCGATAAACTGGATCGTCACCCGCGCGTCCGTTCCGACTTTGCGGACGCTGCCCTCGACGACATACCGCGCGCCGAGCGCTTGGCCGACGGCGCGAATGTCTGTCGCTTGCCCCTTGAACGCGAATGTCGACGTTCGCGCCGCGACCGAGAGATGCCGGTTCGCGGACAACATGGTGATGAGATCTTCGGTGAGCCCGTCAGCAAGGTGCTCTATTTCCTTGTCCGTCGACATGTTGGCGAGCGGGAGAACCGCAAGGCCCGGACGAACAACGCCGCGCTTGGCGTCCGCCGCGGCGACCGCGCCGTTCGTCGGGGCG
>JBGSNB010000092.1:0-3022 GCA_041739835.1 Parvularculaceae bacterium
GCTGGCGCTCGCCGCGTTGATGGGAAACAGCGGCCAGCTTTACGCCTATGACGCTGACGCGCGCCGGCTGCAGCCGCTTTATGAGCGGGCCCGCCGCGCCGGCGTGCGCAATTTGCAGATCGTCAATCCCCTAACCGACGCGGCGGCGCTCGAAGCGCTCGCCGGAAAAATCGATGTCGTCTTCGTCGATGCGCCTTGTACCGGCGCTGGCACTTGGCGGCGCCATCCCGACACGAAATGGCGCCTGACGCCCGATCAGCTGGCGCGCCGCATTGCCGAGCAGGACGCAGCGCTCAGCGCCGCAACGACTTACGTAAAGCCGGGTGGGCGGATCGTCTATGTGACCTGTTCGTTCCTCCTCGAGGAAAACGAGGACCGGCTCGCCGCCTTTCTCAGCGGTCGGGGCGGCTTCGAACAGTCGCGCGCGCTCGATGGCGTCAGCGCTTCCGGCGTGCTGACGCCCGAGGGCCGCGCTGCGCTTGAGAAATGCGAAACGTCGGACGGCGCCTTGCGTCTGACCCCGAGCCGCATCGGCGCCGACGGGTTCTACGTGGCGATCCTGAAGCGCGACTAATGGTTCTCGGCCCAATAATGCGGGTCTTCGACAAACCGCGTCGTCGGGCAGTCGAGCAGTTTCCTGATGATCTTCTCGGCATGCGCCTCGTCTCTCGCGAGCATCCACATGCTCTGCTCGGACTTCCCTGCGCAGCGGTAGAAGACCGTATAGGCGCGACTGTCGCGGCCGGGACTCATTTTCGATCCGCCCTTTTCGGACGCCTCAAGAAACGCGTCCATGGTCGCGCCGGCGATTTTCTCTCGATTGCCGATATAGAGCATCAAGGCGCTGACGGAGGTGATCGTCGCCGCGATCGCGGCGAGCAACATGAGGACCTGTTGTCTGGACATAAGCGCCTCGGCTTTGGCGTTGGCAGTATCGTCCTCGAGCGTGAACGGTCGGCTAACGACCAGAGCGGAAATCCCCCGGATTGCCGCCTAAGGCTTCAAAGCGGCTTTCCAGTCGGTGTCAGCGAGATGGCGCCGCGCTCAAACCGTTGAATTGTCGCAGGACAGGCGGCGGTCCTGAGCCGCGACTTGCCCTGACCTCCACCGCCGGCGTCAACGGCTCGATGGTCGTAATCCCGGAGCGGCGGTTCTCACCTGCCGCCAGTCGAGATGAACCATCGACACTGCGATCCCGGCGAAGCAGTCCGGGGCGCTTGGCCTTTCCGGCCGGCTGCCGGCCATGAAGGAGATCGAGGATTGACCCTGAAATCAGAGTGACGCGCGGCGGCGAGTCGGCTAAAGGCCCGCCATGACGCAAGCCCCGCCCGTGCTCGATCCGCTGGCCGCGCTCCACGAGCGCGTCCTCATCGTCGATTTCGGCTCGCAGGTGACGCAGCTGATCGCGCGCCGCCTGCGCGAAGCCGGCGTTTATTGCGAGATCCACCCGTTCAATCGCGTCGATGCCGCCTTCATCAAGAGCTATGCGCCGAAGGCGATCGTGCTGTCGGGCGGACCGGCGAGCGTCAAGTCCGCGGCGTCGCCGCGCGCCGACAAGGCGGTGTTCGACGCCGGCGTTCCGATACTCGGCATATGCTATGGCGAGCAGACCATCTGCGCGCAGCTCGGCGGCGACGTTGAGCGCTCCGACCACAGAGAATTCGGCCGGGCGCATGTCGAGGTGAAGTCGGAGAGCGCGCTTTTTGACGGCGTCTGGGAGAAGGGCGGCCGGTATCAGGTCTGGATGAGCCATGGCGACCGCGTCAATGCGCTGCCACCCGGCTTTGAGGCGATCGCGACATCAAACGGCGCGCCTTTCGCCGCCATTGAAGACGCCAAGCGCAAAATCTTCGCGGTGCAATTCCACCCGGAGGTCGCGCACACGCCGGACGGCGCGAAGATCCTGCGTAATTTCGTGCGCAACATCGCCGGACTCAAGGGCGACTGGTCGATGGCGTCGTTCCGCGCTGAAGCGATCCGCGAGATTCGCAAACAGGTCGGATCGGCGCGCGTCATCTGCGGATTGTCCGGCGGCGTTGATTCTTCCGTCGCCGCCGTCCTCATTCATGAAGCGATCGGCGAGCAGCTGACCTGCGTTTTTGTCGACACCGGGCTGATGCGCGAGAACGCCCAGGGAATGGGCGAAGGCGCGGAAGTCGTCCGCCTCTTCCGCGACAGTTTCAATATTCCGCTGATCCATGTGGAGGCCGCACCGCTGTTCTTCAGCAAGCTTGCGGGCGTCGATGACCCGGAGAAAAAGCGCAAGATCATCGGCGCGACCTTCATCGACATTTTCGAAGCGGAAGCGAAAAAAATAGACGGCGCCGAATTCCTGGCGCAGGGAACGCTCTATCCGGACGTCATAGAAAGCGTCTCCTTCGACGGCGGCCCGTCGGTGACGATCAAGTCGCATCACAATGTCGGCGGCCTTCCGGAACGGATGAATTTGAAACTCGTCGAGCCGCTGCGCGAACTCTTTAAGGACGAGGTGCGGGCGCTCGGCCGGGAACTGGGGCTTCCCGACCATTTCGTCGCGCGCCATCCCTTCCCGGGGCCTGGCCTTGCGATCCGCATTCCGGGCGAGGTGACGAAGGAAAAGGCCGACCTTCTCCGCAAAGCCGACGCGCTCTATCTCGATGAAATTCGCAAGGCGGGGCTCTATGACGAAATCTGGCAAGCCTTCGCTGTCCTGCTCCCGGTGCGCACCGTCGGCGTGATGGGCGACGAACGCACATATGACCATGTGCTGGCGCTGCGCGCCGTCACGTCGACAGACGGAATGACCGCCGATTACTATCCGTTCAGCCACGACTTTCTTGGCCGCTGCGCGACGCGCATCATCAACGAATGCCGCGGCGTCAATCGTGTCGTCTACGACGTGACGTCAAAGCCGCCCGGCACGATCGAGTGGGAATAATTTTTGCCCATCCGAGAGTATCCGAAACTACGCCAGAATACGACGTAACCACCTGAAAAACAAAAATATTCCAGCCAAGACCTATCAAGATCTATCGGTGGGCAT